>JAUXEH010000140.1 GCA_030620655.1 Candidatus Aminicenantota bacterium
GAGGGATCGAGGCCGCGCACAGGCCCGAAGTAGCCGACGAGCCGGCTCCCCGGCAGGATGAACCGGTAGAGCTCCTGGCCGGCGTAAAACCGGGCCGGGAAATAGACCATCTGTCCGGCCAGTTCCTGCTGGGCCGCGCGGGAGAAAGGCTTGGAAAACGGCTGGAGAAAGAGGTTGAGGCAGAACATCATCCCCAGCACGATAAGGGGGAAGGTCCTGCGCGCCCATCGCTCACGGAACGAACCGGCCAAAGCCGCCCCGATAAGGAGCGTCACCAGAACGTAAAGAAAGGGTGAAAAGAATCCCGCGCCCATCTGCCGTCCCACACCGATGCAGAACCAGAGCGCCGCCGTGGACATGAGCCCCACCAGAGCGCCGCTGATACGGAAGGCCCAGGGCGGCAGCCGATCCCACCTCCAGGCCAGGAGTACACTGAGGGCGGCACAGGTGGGGAGGATGTAGTTTTCCTGCCTCTGCGTGGGCAGACTGTAAAGGATCAGGAATCCCAGGATGAAAAGCCAGATCTTCTTCTCGTCCGGGGCCAGGGTCCTGCGCCGCCTGACCAGGTCGAGGACCAGCGCCGCCAGCAGGACGGCATAGAGCCCGGCGTTGGCCAGGTTTCCCAGCCAGATGCGGAATAACGTATAGGGGCCCGTGAACAGCCCCCGGAAAAAGGCCGCCGATGAGAATTTCCCCAGGTTCTCCTGAAAGAAGAACTGCTCGAAGATCAGGTCGGGCCGGGGATCCAGCAGGGGCCAGAGGAAGAAGAGCGCCGAGGCGAGGAGGACTGCTACCAGAAAAAATACCACGGCCTCCTTGAAGAAGCTGCCTGGCCGCTGCTTCCGGTCAGGCAGAACGGCCAGCACCAGAGCAAAGCCTCCCACGGCGATGAGGAAAAAGGACTTGAAAAGCGCTGCCGATCCCAGGCAGAGGCCGCAGAGAAGGGCCCTGGTCGGAGTCAGTTTCGGCGCCTTCCAGATGATGAGCAGGGGAAGAAACAGGAGGAGTGTCTCGGCCGCGTGCATCAGGAAAGGCCTCCCCTGCTGGAGCGTCGACATGAAGCCCAGGTAGATGAGGGCCCCCAGCAGCGCCTTGTGTTTGTCACCGGAGACCCTGTGGGCCAGGATGCCGACGAGCAGGGCGACCAGCAGCGACGTCAAAACCACGGGGAGGCGCAGCGCCCACAGGTTCCAGTGCTTTCCCTTCGCGGTCGTGACCATGCCCTGCCAGAAGAGCAGGGGGGGCTTCGTGTTCTTGATGCCTTCTTCGGCCCTCAAGGGAAGCCATTGGCCGCTTTCCCCGGTGACCCGGGCGATCTGGAGGTACGGGGTCTCGTCCCCGATCGAGGGGATGTGTATGGAATCCAGCCCGTAGAAATAAGCCAGGAGAACCAGGACAACGGCAGAGAGAGCCACCGCTGTGTGAGTCATCCGGGATCGAGGCATGGTGTTCATTATATACCGAGGTTTCCCCCTAAACAATCGCGGCAGGGGAAAAGGCATAAACGGCATTAGCGTTCAGCATCCAAGAAAGAAAAAAGGGGCTCCGTTTCCTACGGAGCCCCTGAAAGTCCAGCGTGTCAGCAGGAGCGCCAGGACAGGCCTGGAGCGCCCTGCTGAACATCACGGCTGCGGCCGATCTAGAACCGGGGACGGCCGCCTCGCTGGCTCTTTTTGTTGACGGCCTCGGCGTCCACGGCCCACATGCCGCGGCCGTGGGTCCCGATCACGATCACGTTGTCGCGCGGGTGGATGATGAGATCGTGCACGAAGCAGGAGGGCAGGTTTCCGCCCAGGACGGCCCAGCTCTTCCCACCGTCGGTGGTGACATAGACACCGATATCAGTGCCCACATACAGGATGTTGCGGTTAACCGGGTCTTCACGGATCACATTGACCGGACCCAGGGGGATGTTGCCCGAGATGTCCTGCCAGGTCTCACCGAAGTCCGTGGACTTCCAGACGTAGACGTTGCAGTCGTCTTCGCGCTTGCCGTTCTGTGTCATATAGACCGTGCCGAGATCGTACTGCGAGGCCACCATGCGGGAGACCCACTTGCGGTAAGGCAGGCCCTTCATGATCTCCTTCCAAGTCTTGCCGGTGTCTTTCGTCACATGCGCCTTGCCGTCGTCGGTCCCGACATAGATCAGGCCGGGCTTGAGCGGCGACTCGGAGATGGTGAAGATGGTCTGGTAGGGGATGTCGCCCAGCTCTTCCTTGATGTTGTAGGACAGGTCGGGGCTGATGCGCTGGAAGGTGTCGCCGCGGTTCTCGGAGCGGAAGAGGTACTGCATGCCGTGGTAGATGATCTTGTGGTTGTGGGGGGAGATGATGGTGGGGGCCACCCACTGCCCGCGCAGCCGGGTCTCGCCGGGATAGGTGCGGGGCAAGATGGATTTGCGTCCCTCACGCCCGGGCTGGGAGAGGTCGGTGCGGGAGATGGTGCCATAGAAGCCCGAGGAATACACGATGTTGGGGTTGGTGGGATCGATGGCGTGGCTCGTGCCTTCGCCGCCGGGGGCTCTTTCGAACTCCACGGCCGCAAAGCCCTCCATGGGCTGTCCGGTCCAGCGGTTCTGGTTGCGCATGACCGCTCCCCGGAAGCTGCCGTGATCCTGCATGGAGCCGTACACATGGAAGGGCGTGTCCATGTCATAGGAGATGTTGAAGAACTGGCACACGGGCAGGTTATCAAGGAACTGGCGCCAGGTCTTTCCCTTATCATAGGTGATGACGATGCCGCCGTCGTTGACGTTGATCACATAGTCGGAGTTGTCCGGGTCGATCCACATGCCGTGGTGGTCGCCGTGCATGCCGCTCAACCGTCGGAATGTCTTGCCCCCGTCATTGGAGACGCTGAGGGGAACGCCCATGATGTAGACCGTGTCAGGGTCGCTGGGATCGACGCGGATCTGGCCGAACACCCAGCCGAAGGTGCTGGAGTGCCGCTCCATGAGCTGCTTCATTTTGTCGTCCACCGGGCAGACCTTTTCCCAGGTCTCGCCCTTGTCGTTGGAACGGTACACTGTCGCACCCTTAATGTAGCCGCTGGAGGGTACGCCGTAGGCGTCGGCCAGTTCCTCAGCAGTGGGCTCGCGGGCGATCTCGTAGTTGTCCAGCAGCATGTACAGCACGTTGGGGCTCTTGCGGCACACGTCGAAGCCGATGCGGCCGCGGTATTTGCCTTCGGGCAGTCCCTTGTTTATGGCCTTCCAGGTCGCGCCGCCGTCGGTCGACTTATACATGCCGCTCTGGTCGAATCCCTTGAGGTTGCGGGGATCGTTCCATTTGGGGCGGATGCGCTGCCAGACCGAGGCATAGATGGTCTCGGTATCTTCGGGATCCATGGCCAGGTCGATGGCACCGGTCTGCTCATCAATGTAGAAGACCTTGTCCCAGGTCTGGCCGCCGTCCGTGGTCTTGTACACGCCGCGCTCGGGGTTGAACGTCCACTCGTGACCCGAGGCCGCCACGTACACGATGTCGGGATTGGTGGGGTGGATCACGATGCGCGGGATGGTGTTGGTGTCGGCCAGGCCCATGTGGGTCCAGGTCTTGCCCGCGTCTGTCGACTTGTAGATCCCGCATCCGGACTGGGAGCTGCGGAAGATGTTGGCCTCGCCGGTCCCCACCCAGACGATGTCGGGATTGGAGGGGGCTATGGCCAGGTCTCCGATGGCCGTCGAGGGTGCCTTATCGAAGATGGGCTCCCAGGTCGTGCCTTCGTTGACGGTCTTCCACACACCGCCCGAAGCCGTGGCCACGTAGATCGTGAAGTTCTGTCCCTTGGGTGTTACCGCCTCCACGTCCGTGGCGCGTCCCGAGATGTTGGTGGGGCCGATGTGGTACCACTTGAGCTGGTTGAAATCCGAGCCCTCGGTCATCTCCAGGTGCTTATCATAGCCTTGGAGCCGCAGGGCCGGGTCCGTGGATTCGATGACCTTGCCCTTGGACTTCTGGGCTGGGGCCGGGGCGGCCAGGAAAGCGATCACCATGGCCAGCGCCACCGCATAAAGCAGGGGCCGGCTGAAACGTTTGTAGAGTATCATTGCTCCTCCTTATTTTGGTATATAATGTAGGGCATATCTTATGATTCTATGGACAACTGAAAGAATTTTCAAGTAAATACTCTCCTGGGGAACGTCCCCCAGGCTGCTTACTGCAGTTCGGCGGCGACTTTTTCGACCTCCCGCCACACGCGCAGCAGGTTGCCGCCCCAGATCTTGTTGATCTCTTCGGCTGAGTAGCCGCGCTTGATCAGTTCGTCGGTCACGTTGCGGGCCTCGGCATGGTTGTTGAAGCCGGGGATGCCGCCTCCGCCGTCGAAGTCGGTCCCGATCCCCACATGGTCGATCCCAGCGACTTTTTTGGCATGGTCGATGTGATCCACATATTCTTTAAGGCCGGTGGCAGGATAGACCTTCTCAATCTCGATCCTGCGCCTATCGTATTCTTCCAGCTTGGGACGCAGGGCCTCACGCTCCTCCTGCGACATCCGGTACATCGTTCGCCGGTCAGGCAGCTCCAGCTCCTCCCGCAGCTTGGTCATGGCTTCGCGGTGCTCCGGCGTCTCCGCCTTCAGGAACCCGCCCAGGGCCACGATCTGGATCACACCTCCGTTCTCGGCCAGGGCCTTGAGCTGTTCGTCCGTGAGGTTGCGGTTGTGGGGATTGAGGGCGGCACACCCGGAGTGGGACGCCATGATAGGGGCCTGGGAGATCTCGATGAGGTCCCAGAACGACTTCTCGGAGATATGCGACACATCACAGATGATGCCCAGGCGGTTCATCTCGGCCACGACCTGTTTGCCGAAATCCGAGATCCCGTTGTACAGGGGCTCAGCCGGGCTGGATGAGTCGCAGATCTGGTTGTGGCTGCTGTGGCATAGGGTGATGTAGCGTGCACCCAGGTCATAATATTTCTCGACCAGGCCCAGGTCTTCGCCCACTACGATGCCGTTCTCGATCCCGATCATGATGGCTCTTTTGCCGGAAGCGGCGATGCGCTCGAAATCGTCCGGGGTGAGGGCCAGTTCGCAGCGGTCCGGGTGCATCTGCTCGGTCAGCCGGTGGATCGCCTCGAACTTGATCATGGCCGTCTCGTGGGCTCGTTCAAAGACTTCGGGAGTAAGATCGCCCCAGTTGCCCACGAAGACCGCCAGGAATACGCCGTCCATGCCGCCTCTCTCCATCTTGGTGAGGTCGCACCTCAGGCGGGGATGATCGATGCCCGGATCGACCTCTTCGGTAGCATAGTTGATGCCGATGTCGACGTGGGTGTCGATGGTGTAGGCTCCGGCATGGATGTCCACAGGCTCTGTCCGGCAGGCCGGCAGAACCAGGAGACATAAGATACAGGCAAGCGCAGAAATCCCGGCCCAAGCTTTCATTTCCGTTCTCCTCCCGATGGATTCATGAGATGGCGTGGTACACGCATGAGCGAATAGATATATCACGGCTGGGATACGAGTTCAAATGTTAAAAACAGAGGTAGGCGTTTCCATCTCCTTTTAGTAAGATCCGCAGCCTGATCAAAGTGCTTCATCGCTTTGAACCGGCACTATTGCCTTCCACCTAATCATAAATTCGTTTTAAAGAGGTGTTTTCACTGCTGTCCCAACGTTGGAATCTGAAATCCTTGTAATTCATTTATATTCATTAATTTATGCGAGAAAATCACTGTAATCGATTTGAACTCAATTTTATGTTACGGTCACCCTTCTGTCAAACCACGGGAAGGAGTGGCCATGAATACAGGAAGAACCGTTTTTTCTCAGATAATGGATTATCTCCCTATGCATGAATTCCGAAAATGCGTGAAGCGCTACCGGGGAAATTACAAAGTCAAGAGTTTCTCCTGTTTGGACCAGTTCCTGTGTATGGCTTTTGCTCAACTGACTTATCGAGAGAGTCTTCGAGATATCGAGGCGTGTCTCAGGTCAAGGCAAAATAAGCTGTTCCACATGGGGATTCGTGGAGGGGTATCTCGAAACACTCTGGCTCATGCGAATGAGACTCGTGATTGGTTATCTTGATTTTGATCGCCTTTATCTCCTGAACTTGTTTCATGCTTTTTTTATCATTCGGGCTAAATCCAACCTTCAATTTCGCAGGCTTTATTCTCATCCTATCGATAAGTCCACAGGCTTGCGATGCGATCAAACAATTGCTCTGACGGGGATTCATTCAGCTGAATATTATCCGGAACAACTGCGCCGTGTTCGCTTTTTCGATAAAGACACCGATAAGAATTTGATCTTTTTATCCAATAATTTTATTCTTCCAGCATATGCTATTGCCCAACTTTACAAATGCCGCTGGCAGATAGAATTGTTTTTCAAATGGATCAAGCAGCATTTACGGATAAAATCGTTTTATGGAACATCGGAGAATGCCGTTAAAACCCAGGTTTGGATAGCTATTTCGATTTATGTGCTTGTGGCCATCATTAAAAAACGTTTGAATTTAGACATGTCTCTCTACACTTTTTTGCAGATTTTGAGTGTAACAGAATTTGAGAAAGTCTCTATTTATCAACTACTTACAGAATTTGATTACACAACTCAAGAGGACCTCTACTCTAAGCAGTTGAAACTATTTGAGTTATAACCGGACACTAGTGATTATTTTATAGTAATTTCAGCAGGATTATACTTTTTTTGTCACACAGTGGGCACACGGGAATTAGTCTATTCCCTCCATTCTTCCAACATTTTGTACCTACTTCCATCCGGATGGACAAATGACGCGTTGGATGGACAGATTGCGTGGTTGGATGGACTCGGTTTATGTCTGGATAGAAATATCAAAAACCCTAAGACCCCTCACCCCCCTTTGCACCTAGGGGCAGATGGAGTACTTCTACGATATATCTCTATAATATTTTCTATAGTTTCTTTCAGACATCAGGGGGCAGGTTCACCTCTAGCATCATCAGGCTATACACAGGATAGTGCTGTTACAGATTTCTCTTCATCAGCACACGACTCAATCGCTATTATCCAAATTAACATTTTCATCTTCTCTATCAGAATCATCACATTTAATTCTGATCCATTTGATATCTAGAAAATTCTCAGCGTTAATGAAGATAAAAGTTGGTTGTGGTTGACCTTCAATTTTTGTCAGTATCACATTAAGCTCTTGGGGAGATAAGTTGTAATATGCACCTGAGTTTATGTCTATTACTAAAGAACCAATAAGTCCTGCGATTAATCCGATGCCTCCCATCACCTTCACCTCCTCCGACTCATCTAATCCCAATGGATTAGATATATATAATCCAA
>JAUXEH010000079.1 GCA_030620655.1 Candidatus Aminicenantota bacterium
CCGGAGATGACGGCCATGCCCAGCTTCTCACACTCCCGATGCATGACAGACCACATGAGGCCGAACTCGTCCCGGGTTATCCCGAGGGGAAGATTCAGGTCGAAGGTGATGTAGTCGGGAGCCAGGCCCGATGTCACCGCATCCGAGGCCAGGATGTGGACGGCGAACCAGGCCGACCGCTCCCAGCCGTAGGGCGGCACGATGAAGATGGGATCTGTGGTCGTCACCATGACACGGTCGTTCCCGATGTCCACGACACCGACGTCCACGCCGTGCTGCGGGCCCACCAGCACCTCCGGGCGCCTGCGGCCCAGCTGCGGCAGGATGACCTCATCGAAGATCTCCGGGGAAATCTTCCCGATATCCGGTAGCTCTGTTTTCATGCCATTCCTCCGTTCCATCTAACCTGAATAATTCATAAAAAACGTCGATATTTCACGTAATACATGTAATATCAAGGGGTTACATGTCGTGAATTATCCAGCTTAACTAATCGCACAAGCCTCTCCAGCCGAAGGGAACGGGAGCATATGCTTCAGGCGGGATCACCGTTTCCCTACGCTGGTATGACCCAGATCAGGTTCCGAGGGTGTAATCTCAGCCCCTCACGAGGGACACCCCTAACCGTGTATACTATAGTTTAAGTATGAACTGAGTTCAAGCGCTTCGAAGCGATCGCCGTCGGGTTTGTATGCCATTAAAGTTTGTCGGCTTTGAATTTGACAACCATCGGACCCGGACCTATATTCAAGTTGGGGAGAAAAGACGGCGGATTCATCCGGTTTTTTTCATTTCGGGCACTTGCGGATTGGTGTACTCCTCTGTTTAAAAATCATGTGATTAGCGGAGGGAATGATATGCAAATCTCAGGGAAGCGTTTTGGGAAACCTCTGGCTCTCGGATCGGCGATACTCGTCCTAGTTTTATTGTGCACGCAGTGTGCAAAACAAACGGAGGTGCCGATCACGTCGAGGTCCGGAGAGGCCCGGGATCTCTTTGTCCAGGCACGGGTAGAGGGGGAAAACCTGCACCTGGACACCGCCATGGCCAAGCTGAGCGAGGCGATCGTGCTGGACCCGGATTTTGCCCTGGCCTTTCTGTATCGGGCCCGGTTCACGAATGACCCGGTGAGCCTGCAGCGTGACCTGCAGCGTGCGATGGAGCTCTCAGAGGATGTGTCGGCGGGAGAGCAGATGATCATCAAGGCCTATGACGCGTATTACGGGCAGAACGATCCGGACCGGGCCGTCGAGTTCTACGAGCTGCTGGTGAAGATGTACCCGGTCGATAAGCGCACCCATTTCCGGCTGGGAGTATTCTTCCGCATCCTGGGAGAGGACGACCAGGCCATGAGGCAGCAGAAACAGGCGTTGGCGATTGATGGGAATTTCGCCCCTTCTTATCTGGAGCTGGGTTACATCAACCTGTCTGCCGAAAACTACGCCGAAGTGGAAGAGGCCTTCCAGAACTGCATCCGCCTCATCCCGGATCAGCCCAATCCCTATGATTCCATGGGCGACCTGTACTCCAGGATGGGCAAGTTCGAGGAGGCCATCGGCTACTATCAACAGGCCTTGGAAAAGAATCCCGAATTCACGGATTCGCAGTTGAAGATCGGGACCAACCTGGTGTTCCTGGGCCGGTATGATGAAGGCCGGGAGGCGGTTCAAAAGGCCATCGCGATGGAGCCGACGATCGAGCGCAGGGTACAGGACATGGGCATGATCTGCCGCTCCTACATGTATGAATGCAGGCCCCAGGAAGCCCTGGCCGAGGCGGATAGGATCATCAAGATCGCCCGCGACAACCACATGATGAGCCAGGTGGTCCTCTACGAGCTGGCCAAGGCTGCCATGTATGCGGAGATCCAGGAATACGATGAGGCGGAGCAGTCCCTGCAGGAGTGCCGTACGGTCCTGGAGACGGCCGATATGCCGTTGTTTTACCGGGAGAGCCATTCCGACATGCTGTATTTCTGGGATGCGGCGGTGGCTGCCAAGCAGAAGAACATCACCCGGGCCCTGTCCATTGCGGCCCGCTACATGAACACGCTCAGGGAGAGCCAGAACCCGGAGCGGATGAAATACCACATGGGGCTGCTCGGCTACATCGAGCTTGAGAGGGACTATCCCGATATCGCGGTCGAGTACTTCCGTCATGCCGACATCCAGGAGCCGCTGTTCATGTACTATGCGGCGCTGGCCGAGAACGCGGGAGGCAGCCGGGCCCGAGCGACCCGCCTGTTCCGCAAGCTGGCATCCTGGAATAATGACAGCCTCTGGTATGCTTTCATCTGCAAGAAGGCCCTGACGCGTCAGGAATAAATACAGAGATTTATTCGGATCGCCGATTTTACAGGATAACCTTCCCCGTCCCTTACTTGTATTCCAGCGCGGCATCCACCGTATCATAATGGGAACCTTTTCAGACGGAATCCGTCTGTATAAATGATGGGAGTGTCATCATGATCAGAAACTATGTGAAAATCGCCCTCCGGATCATCAAGAAACACAAGGGATACTCTTTCATCAACATCCTGGGGCTGGCCATCGGCATGGCCGTGTGTGTGCTGATCCTGCTGTTTGTGCGCTATGAGTTGAGCTTCGACACCTATCACGAGAACTCCGAGCGCATCTACCGGCTGGAGCGGCAGTGGCTCTCGGCCGACGGCTCGGTGCGCGGCCACTTCGGCACTCTGGCGCCTGGATTCACACCGCACCTGGAGGAACAGTTTTCAGAGATGGAGCACATCGCCCGTGTGCTCGACACCGGGAATACGCGTGTCGTCTATGAGGACAAACGCTTCATCGAGGATCGCCTCTTCTTTGTGGAGGACGATTTCTTCGAGATCTTCAGCGTGCCTTTCCTACAGGGTGACCCTAGGACGGCCCTCAGGGAACCGTTCAGCGTGATCTTGACCGAATCCGCGGCGCGTAAATATTTCGGCAGCGCGGACCCGATGGGCCGGCAGCTCAAGATCAGTGACGACACCCTCTACCAGATCACCGGCATCATCGAGGACTCTCCCGTCAACACGCATTTCCATTACGACATCCTGGCCTCCTACATTTCGTTGAAGGGGGTCTACATAAGGGGAGGGGACGATTATTTCCTCGGGACCAGCAATTTCAGCGACAACGTCACCTATACCTACATGCGCCTGGCAGAGTCTGCGGATGCGGCCGGGGTCCGGGCCCGCCTCCCGGACTTCATCGACCGTGTCCTCGGGACCCGGGAGGATACGGACGGCAATGTCATCCGGTCCAGCCAGAGCACCATGATTCTCATCCGTCCTGTCACGGATATCCATCTCCACTCTCACTCGTCGGGCGAGCTGGAACCCAACTTCGACATGAAGTATGTGCGGCTCTTCACTCTGGTCGCCGTCTTTGTCTTGATCATTGCCTGCATCAATTTCATGAACCTCTCCACCGCCCGCGCCACCCAGAGGGCCAAGGAGGTGGGCCTGCGCAAGGTGGTGGGCGCCAGCCGCCGCATCCTGACCACCCAGTTCCTGGGAGAGTCGGTCTTCTTTTCCTTCCTCGCGCTCCTCCTGGCCCTGGTGTTCGTGCTCGTGGTCCTGCCGTTCTTCAACAGCTTCTCAGGCAGAGAAATGAACATTTCATGCCTGCTCAATCCCGGAGGGATCCTGATCCTGATCGGGGTGTTCGCCGTGACAGGTGTGCTGGCCGGGCTCTATCCCGCTGTCTATCTCTCCGCCTTTAAATCCGCCTCCATCCTGAGGGGGGAGCTGACCAGGGGTACGCGCGGGGCCGCGCTGCGGAAGGTCCTGGTCGTGTTTCAGTTCGCCATCTCCATCTGCCTGATCATATCTGTGGCGGTGGTCTACCGGCAGATGAACTTTCTGATGAAGGCCGACCTCGGTTTCGACCGCGAGAACATCCTCATGCTGCCGGCGGACCAGGTGATCCAGGAACGTTGGGAAGACATGAGGCAGAACCTGCTGGCCAGCCCCCATATCCTGGAGGCGGCCCTTTCCAAGCGGGCGCCCACGGGGCGGCTGAACGACGCTCCCGGATTCTGGGTGGAGATAAACGGCGAGGTCCAGAGGAATCCCTTCAGCATGCCCCACAACCGGGTATCCCATGGTTTTTTTCGGACCTACAACATCCGGATCGTGGCCGGCCGGGATTTTTCCCGGGAGTATGCCACCGATACCAGCGAGGCTGTTATCATCAACGAGACCGCGGTCCGCCGTATGGGCCTGGAGAGCCCCCAGGAGGCCGTGGGATTGCGCATCGGTACCTTCGCGCCCACCCTGCAGGGATATGTCATTGGGGTGGCGGCGGATTTCAACTACGAGTCGCTCCACAACGAGATCCGGCCCATCATCACCTACATCCGGCCGGACCAGGCCAACACGGCCTCCCTCCGGATCGCACCGGGCCACACCCAGGACGCCATCGCCCACGCTCGGGACATCTGGGCGCGCTTCAATCCCGAGTCGCCGCTCCAGTATGACTTCCTGTTCGACCGCATCGCCGCGCTCTACCGCAACGAGGCGCGCATGATGCAGATGTTCGGCTACTTCAGCCTCTTCGCCATCCTCATCTCGTGCCTGGGGCTGTTCGGCCTGGCTTCGTTCACGGCGGCCCGCCGCACCAAGGAGATCGGGGTGCGCAAGGTGCTGGGGGCCTCGCTTTCCAACATCATGTACCTGCTCTCCCGCGAATTCACCAAGTGGGTGCTGGTGGCCAACCTCATCGCGTGGCCCACCGCCTATTTCGCCATGAACGCTTGGCTCAACAACTTCGCCTACAAGGTCCATCCCCACTGGCTGGAATTCGTGCTGGCCGGGGCCCTGACCTTCGTGATCGCGCTGCTGACCGTTAGCTTCCAGTCCTTCAAGGCCGCGACCTGCGACCCGGTCAAGTCCATCCGCTACGAATAGAAAAAGAATAAAAAGGGACGAATAAAGGGGACAGGTACATTTAGAGCTCTAAATGTACCTTTCCCCTTTATTCGCCCCTTTTTTCTGTCCCCTTTTTGTTCGGTCTTGCATGCCCGAAGGGGGTATGCTATACAACTGAGGGAATATGGAGAAGCCGCTTGTCATCGTCCCCGGGGGATTGAACACAGACATCATCGGCCTGGGGATTGACCGCCTCCTGGCCCCGGGAGAGCTCACCCTGGGCGGCGAGCTGCGCATCGGCCCGGGAGGCAAGGCCCGCAACATGGCCCAGATGGCCGCGGCCTACCTGGGCAAGGATACGGTCGCCATGATCGGCCGCAGCTCCAGGGATCCCTTCGGTCTTTGGGAGGTACCAATGCGCGCCCTGGAGGAGGCCGGTGTCGACACGACAAATGTCAAGATACTGGATTTTGCGGAGTCCGGCCACACATACCCGGGGATTGCGCTCATTCCGGTAGACAAGGCCGGGAAGAATCAGATCTATGTGCTCCCGGGTGTCAACGCGGATTTCTGTGCCGCGGATGTGGATGCGGCCGTGTCTCTGTTCAAGGCCCGGGAGAGAAAACGCATCCTGCTCATGGCGCTGGAGATCCCCCTGGAGACCGTCCGCTTTTGTCTGGATAAGGCGGGGACCCATGGGATCCCCGTGATCCTCGATCCCGGCGGCATCGACGCGCCCATAGACGAACTGCTGGGCGAACGGATCTTCCTGCTCAAGCCCAACGAGCATGAGGCGGCCGTTATGACGGGCCTTTCCATAAGCGGCTTCGATTCCGCAGCCGCGGCCGCCGATCGGCTGCTGGAGCGCGGCGTGCGGAACGTGCTCATAACACACGGCTCCCGGGGGGCCTATTTCTTCAATGATACGGCCCGGCTTCACATCCCCTGTCCCGAGGTGCCTGATTCCGGAACTCACGATGAGACCGGATGCGGCGACCAGGTGACGGCCCTGGTGGCGGCGGCCGTGGCCGAGGGCCGCCGCATCACTGAGGCTGTGAGGCTGGCCGTGCTGGCAGGCACCCTGCAGTTCCATCGGGCCGGGATCCAGCCGGTTACCCGCGCAGAGCTCGAGCCATACGTTTGAGGGAGATAACTATGAAGCGACAGGACATAGAGAGGGTACGCGAGCGTGCCGCCGAGATCCTCGAGCGCGCCGGTATCGCGATCACGCCCGCGGAAAGGGCCGGCATGGAGGTGGCTGACTGCGGCTTCGACGACATCGAGCGCCTGGGCATCCAAGTCGTCCTGTACGCGAACACTGACCGCTACTGCGCCAAGGAGATCATCCTGCTGCCGCGGCAGATGTGTCCGGAGCACCGGCACCCGCCCATCGATGAGAACAACATAGGTAAGCAGGAGACCTTTCGCTGCCGTTGGGGAAAACTCTTCCTCTATATCCCGGGTGAGGCCGCTCCGGATCCGCAGGCCAGGGTCCCGGAAACATACCGACCGTATCTGAACGTATGGAAGGAGGTCGTCCTAATTCCCGGTGACCAGTACACGCTGGCGCCGGATGAGAAACACTGGTTCCAGGCCGGAGACGAAGGGGCGGTCGTGTCTGAGTTCTCCTCCTCCAGCCTCGACGAGACCGATGTGTTCACGGATCCCCGGGTAAAGCGCATCCCGGTAGAGGAATAAATAGGATAAACCAGGAGCGGAATGACATCGAAGCAGCGTTTTTTGGCTGCGCTCGAGCGCAGGGAGCCGGACCGGCTGCCCGTGACCAGTCATCATGTCATGCCCTATTTCCTCGAGACCTATATGGGGGGAGCCTCCGCGCAGGAATTTTTCGATGTTTTTGGCCTGGACCCCATCGAGTGGGTGGACGCCCGCATGCCCGATACGACCAGGGGGGACTACCTCGACCCCCTTCATGAGGGCGCCGGTTACTGGGAGTCGCCCCGCATGTGTTCCAGCCAATGGAGGATCGAGCGTGCCGAGATCCCGGATCCCAGATACCGCACGGTCCGCTACACCGTACACACACCCAAGGCGCCGCTGTCCACGGTCCTCCAGAACGATGCCCACACGGCCTGGGTCACGGAGCGCCTGGTCAAGCATAAAAACGACATCGACATCATCGCGGAATTTGCCCCGGCCCCGGTCTGTGATGTCGATCTGGTCAATGCGCGCGCCGAAGCCTTCGGCGAACGCGGCCTGATCCGCGGCTCGATCCCCAGCTTCGACATCTACGGCCAGCCCGGGTGCTGGCAGGACGCGGCCGTGCTCTTCGGGATCGAGGCCCTCATCCTCCAGACCTTCGATGATCCGGAGTGGGTTCATGCCTTCCTAGGCATCCTGCGGGAGCGGAAGGCCCGCTACATCCGGACCATGCCGGGCGCACGCTTCGACCTCCTGGAACTGGGCGGAGGCGACGCCTCCTCCACGGTCATCTCCCCGCAGATCTTCGACACGTTCGTGGCCCCTTATGATGCCGTCCTCATCCAGGAGGCCCATGCCGCCGGCCAGTGCATCGCCTACCACACCTGCGGCGGCATGATGCCTCTCCTGGGGGCCATCGCCGACATGGGGCCGGAAGCGGCCGAGACCTTCACCCCCCCGGCCATGGGCGGCGACACGGACCTGGCCGAGGCCAAACACCGCATCGGGGACCGCCTGTGCCTGATCGGCGGGTTCGACCAGTTCCACTTCTTCACGGGCTGCACACCCGAGGACACCCGGAAAGAAGTGCGCCGCTGTTTCGAAGCCGCCGGCGAGGGGGGTGGCTTCATCCTCTCGCCCTCCGACCATTTCTTCGATGCCGAGATCGAGCTTCTGCACGCCTATGCCGAGGAGGCCCGCAGCTGCACGTATTCGATTTAGACGGCTGCCCTATGTCTCGTCGCTTATTCCGGTTTCTCGGACCTTGCCGTTCCTTGAAACCCGGAGTGTTTTGATCTCCAGAGGCCGAATCTTGCCCTCGTAGGCAGTTTCGAGTCCCTGCACATCGAGCTTGATCTTCGAGCGCATCCCCGCGGCCTCCTGGATCCGCATGACCATGCCCTTCCCATCCCGGGTGGGTTTGAGGGCCAGAAGGCGGACGTTCTCAGGCTTGAGGGACAGGATTGCATGAGACGCCTGAAAGGATCGCGGCTCCTTGGGTTTCCCTCTAGACTTGAAATCCGAGCCGAACGGCCAGTGCGCCAGAGCATAGGGCGGTGAAGAGAGGCTGTCTGCCAGTGCGGGCAGTTCCCTCCGGACTTTGGAGGTTTCGCCCAGTATGACCAGCAGCCGGACGTTATGCATCCCCTGGTCCATGTATTTCCGGGCGGGGAAAGACTCGAGCTCGAAGCCCTGCTCGTGACAGTAGGCCGCGCTGCGCAGGACCGAGAGGCGCAGCTCGCCGTGCTTTAAGTCAAAGCCGTGCATGCCTGCATGGGCAACTCCCAGGGAGGTCCTCCTGCCGGCAACAACCCCGTCCAGTCTCAGCCAGCGGCCGTGCACATGTTCCTGTCCGTCCCCCGGCCGCTGCGCAGCCCCTCCCGGGATCTCGCAGGCCGCATGTTCGCTCCCCAGAACCGTGGGCAGGGAGAGTTTCAGGCGCTTCCGTTCCTCGTTCCAGTGTATCCTCAGGCGGTACTCGAGGATCGGCCGGCCGGACCAGGCGATCGTATGCATCACGATGCGGCTCGATCCGGAACGGAACACGGATTCGTAGATGGTACGGATCCCCATCCGTTCGACGACGCCCGCACTCCCCGGTACCAGACGGAACCTGTCCGCTCCCTCTCTGTAGGCGGAGCGGTCCGTGCCCCAGGAGTCGGCCGTGTCTTTGATCACCAGCGGCCGCATCAGCGGACCGGACAGGACCTGGCAGCCGGGCGCGGCCGAAAGCTTTTCCACCAGCCCGCTCTTCCGGGAGAAAAGCAGGTTCAAAGCAGGCTTGCTCCTGTGGGCCGGGGCCCGGCCCTCCCGCACCTCGATGAAATAGCGGGCCACGCCTACGCCTGGAAGCCTGTCCAGGAACACGAGCTTGCGCCGCCAGCCGTTAAAGGGAAGCAGGGCCTCGGGCTGCTCTTCCTGTGAGGGGACTGGTGTGCCATCTGTACGGAACAGGCGGGCATGCCATTCCCCGCTCCACTTGGGCCTGTGGTCCAGCATGAACTCCACCTCGATGGGTGTTTTCCCCAGGCCGGGAGTGGTGTTCAGGACCGTGACCGGGATCGCATGCTCTTCCGCCGCCCCTTGATTAAGGCCGGCGATGGCCCTCAGCCGGATCTCCCGGGCCGATTCGCTGACGCGGCCGTAGCGGTCCAGGGCATCACGCTCCGCCGGTTCGATGCACGTGCCCGGCAGGATGTCGTGGAAATCGTTGAAGAGGTGATCCCGCCACGCTTGGGCGAGGCCCTTATTCGGAAAGGGAGTGGCTGCCGCCCACCAGGCCGCGGCCGCGGCCGCCTCCGCCTGGCGCAGCAGGCCCGCGCTTTCCACGGCCCTGCGCTTGAGCCGGGCCAGGGAGGTGTAGCAGCCGGTGAACACCTGCTGCAGCCCGCCCTGGAACACGGGGGCGTCCGCACCGGCCTTTTTCACGGCCCGGTAGAAGCGGTCCGGAGTGCTGTGGAAGATCTTTACCCGGTCTTCCCGTGCGACAAAGCCATCGATACCGGCCAGGTCCTCCTGAGTCGCACCCCCTCCGTGGTCGCCGAGGCCCCAGAATACGGGCACATCCCTCTCCAGTTTCAGGGCCAGCTCCACGCCCTCGGCCAGCCTCTGATCGAGGTTGTCATACTCGGTGTGATAGAGGCCCACGGCGATGCGGTAGCACAGGATCTCGCTGCCGTCGACACCTTGCCAGCGATACAGATCTGAGGGCAGTTCCAGCTGGTCCGGCTGCGGCCGCATGTGGATGTACATCCGATATCCGCTCTGGACCAGGATCTGGGGCAGCCCCCCGCTGTGCCCGAACGAATCGAAGTTGTAGGCCACCTTGGGGGTGACATGGAAGTGTTTCTTGAAAAAGCTTCGTCCCTCCTGGATATGCCGGATCAGGGATTCGGTCCCGGGCAGGTTGACGTCCGGCTGCAGGTGCCAGCCGCCGCTTACGGCCCAGCGGCCGGCTTTGACCAGGCGCTGGATTTCCTCGAAAAGCCGGCGGTCGTGCTCCCTGACCCAGCGATACAGCAGGGCCTCGTTATGGTTAAAGATCAGATCGTTGTGCTCCTGCAGGAGCGATACGGCCGTACGGAACGTGGACAGGGCTTCGGCACATCCCTCCTCCCACCGCCACTGCCAGACCGGATCCAGATGGGCGTTACAGATCAGATGGACGCTTGGCTTTTCCATTAATCCTCATCCGTGAACAGGATGAGTGAGGGCCATGTGGGTCGAAGCTTGGCTGTCCAGATGCCGCAGGAGCCGATCTGGTCTTTGACGCTCTCGAATCCGTCTCTTGTGGATTTGCTCATATGTCCCTCCCGTGAACTCCTGATCCTACTGGATTATTCTATCATCCTCTTCTCAGAAATTTCCATGCTGGGAGGGGAGAATGCAGTATAATAAGGGCGGAATAGGCTTAGAAATCGACACTTTTATTAAAAATCCAGGCAGACCCATGAAGATCGATCTGTCCGAGGATCGGAAACAGGACGTCCTCAAGATCCTCCAGGAGTTCTACACGGAGGAATTCGACGAGGAACTCAGTTCGCATAGGGCACGGCGGATCCTCGATTTCTTTATCAAGTCACTGGGGCCGCCACTCTACAACCAGGCCATCGCCGACGCCCGGGCCTTCATGTCTCAGAAGCTGGATGACCTGGACGCGGAATTCTACCAGCCCGAGGATAAGGAATGACAGGATGCCGATGAAGGAAAACGATATCAATAAATCTGTTGCCGATTCCCTGGAGATGGATACGGGCATGC
>JAUXEH010000195.1 GCA_030620655.1 Candidatus Aminicenantota bacterium
ACGACATGGCTACGATCCGACTTATCGGAAGCTACACCGCACGCCTCGACAAGAGCGGCCGCATCAAGATCCCGGAAAGATTCCGGGCCGCTATCGAGGAGCAGTACGGTAAGGGTGTGTTCATCACCTCACTGACCGACCAGGCCGTCCAGATCTATCCTCTCCCCGTCTGGGAACAACTCGCCGGACTGACGGATGAAGGGCTGCTTCACCTGAAGCCTGAAGTCCGCAGCTTCATGCGCCGGGTCAACCTCAAGGGCACGCACAACGAGATCGACTCCAAGGGCCGGGTCCTCATCAACCAGACACTGAAGGAAAAAGCCGGGCTGGAAGAGGAGGTCGAGGTCATCGGCATGAACAACCATCTCGAGGTGTGGTGCAGGTCCAGGATCGAAGAACTCATTGAAGAGCATCCGCTCACAGACGAGGATTTTCAACGCATATCAGAACTGCAACCTAAAGGTAACCGGGAATGATCGGGCAGGGCCACATCCCAGTCCTCTTAGAGGAGGTCCTGCAGCATCTGAATATCGAAAGAGAGGGCATCTACATCGACTGCACGCTGGGATTGGGAGGCCACGCCTCTGCGCTGCTCCAGCGAAACCCCGGAGCGGAGCTCATTGGCCTGGACCGGGACGAGCGGTCCCTCCAGGTAGCCCGGGAGCGGCTCCGGGACTTTGCCGACCGGATTCAGATCTTCCATTCCGACTTCCGCTTCCTTCCCGAACTGGAGGTGGATTTCTCCCGCGTGAAAGGGGTGCTCGTGGACCTGGGGATCTCCTCGTTCCAACTGGACGACCCGGAGCGGGGGTTCAGCTTCAACCAGGAGGGGCCGCTGGACATGCGCATGGACCAGAGGGCCAAGACCACGGCGGCGCGCATCCTGGAGAAATATTCGGAGCCCCACCTGGCCCAGGTCTTCTTCGAATACGGCGAGCTGCGCCAGTCCCGCAAGCTGGCCCGGGCCATCGTATCCAAGCGAAAGATCCGTAAGTTTGAGTCCACCACCCAGCTCTTCCAGATCGTGGAAGAAGTCTGTCACTGGAGGGCTCAGAAGGGTAAGAGCCATCCGGCCGCCCGGGTCTTCCAGGCGCTGCGCATCGAAATCAACCAGGAACTGCAGGACCTGGGAGACTTCCTGAGGGAGATCGCGGACCGCCTGCCGGCCGGGGGCCGCATCGCGTTCATCTCTTTCCACTCCCTGGAGGACAGGATCGTCAAACACACCCTGACAGACCTGGCGTCCGATGGGGAGGGCCGGTCCCCCATACTGAAGATCCTGACCAAAAAACCCATCACTCCCTCTGCCCCGGAGGTGGAGGCCAATTTCCGGTCCCGCTCCGCCAAGCTGAGGGCCGCGGAGAAATTGTAGATGGTGAGGCAAAAGCTCAAGGCCAGAGGCATCATCCTGGGTGTCTTTACGGCGGCTGTGGTCGTTTTGATCCTGATGTTCTACATCTGGCACCAGGTCGAGTCCATCCGCTTGGGCTACCGCGTCCTCGAGCTGGAGTCCGAATTAGAGACGCTGGAACAGGAGATAGACACCCTGGAGGCGCGAAGGGCCCGCCTGCTCGCGCCCGACCGAGTAGGAAAGATCGCCCGGGAAGAACTGGGTTTCATGGAGGTCAGGGACGACCAGATCGTCAGGCGGGAAGACCGGACAATCCGGAGAGACAGGCCATGAAACGCGCGGCCAAGGACAGGAGGCGGAGCCTGATCCTAGGATTTTGCTGCCTGCTGTGGTTTGCCCTCCTCTCCCTCCGGCTGGTACAGCTCCAGGTGCTGGAACACGCCCAGCACAAGGAGACCGTCCTGAAGCAGAACCAGGAGGTCGTCGATATCCTTCCCAAGCGCGGCACCATCTTCGACCGCAACGGCCGCATCCTGGCCATGAGCACGCCTGCGCAGCACATCGCCTACCGAACCCAGGAGGATGACACGCGGCAGAGCCTGCGGGCCAAGATGAACCGGATGCGGGCCCTGCTGCCCGCGGCCTACTCCATCTCCCGGGCCGAGGAGGAGTATGTCTGGAACCGGGTGCGGGACGGGCACCGCTTCAGCCGCATCAAGCGCCAGGTTCCCTATGACGTGGCATGGCAGGTCAGGTCTGCGGGCATCTCGGGAATAGACTTCGAAGATTCGCCCAAGCGTGTCTATCCCAAGAACACCCTGGCGGGCCATCTGCTGGGCCGGATCAGCCTGGATGGCAAGGGCCAGGCCGGGATCGAACTGAGCTACGATGCCGTGCTGGGCGGGGTAGCGGGCCGGAGCCTCAACCTGCAGGACGGCATCCAGCGCAGCTTCCAGCGGGTGATCCTGAAGCCGCCGGTCCCGGGCAAGGACGTGTACCTGACCATCGACGAAAACATCCAGCATTTCGTCTCCCGCAGGCTGGCACAGGCCTATGCGGAGACGGGTGCGGAGAGGGCGACCATGATCATCTCGGACCCCTCCTCCGGAGAGATCCTGGCCCTGGTCAATTATCCGCCCTGTGACCCCAACCGGAAGCTCCAGAACGACAGGGAGCGCCAGAGAGCGGACAGCAACGGGGCCATCCGGGATGTGTTCGAGCACGGGTCGACCATGAAGATCGCGACCTTCGCGGCCGCCCTCGAGTCAGGGGCGTTCACCATGGACCAGACCTTTGACTGCAGCGACGGGAAGCGGTTCTTCGGGTCCAAACCCATAACCGACCACAAGAAGCTGGGGATCCTGTCATTCGCGGAGATCTTCATCCACTCCTCCAACGTGGGCACAACCTTTATCGCGGACGAGGTGGGCGAAGATTCCCTCTATGAAATGGTCATGAGGATGGGCTTCTCCCGGCTGACGGGTATCGGCCTCCCCGGAGAGGAGAGCAAAAGAGTGGAGCCCCCGGAAGAATGGGAAGGCATGTACAAGTATGCCTGGTTTTCCATCGGATACGGGTTCAGTGCCACGGCCCTCCAGGTCCTGCAGATGACGAACATCGTGGCCAACCGGGGGATGCACATCCCCTTCCGGATCGTAAAAGACATCCCGGAGGATCCCTCTACTCTCCCCGACCGGGCCGCCCCCTACAAGCGTGTCCTGGATCAGCGCACCGCGGACCAGCTCAAGTGGCTTATGACCGAGGTGGTGAGGCGCGGGACCGGTGTGCCGGCCCAGCTCGATGGTTTTCAGGCGGCCGGCAAGACCGGCACCGCCCAGAAATATCTGCCCGGAAAGGGATACTCCCGTGCCGCCCACATCGGTTCCTTCGTGGGCTTTGTCCCAGCCGGCGATCCGGTGATCTCCATGATCGTGGTGATCGACAACCCCCGGAGGAAGTTCTACGGCGCGGAAGTGGCCGCCCCGGTGTTCCGGGACATCGCCGAGCGCGTGCTGCGCTACCTGCGGGTTCGTCGGGATCCCGGACTGAAGCGCACCCTGCTGACAGCCGATTCCCGGAGGGAGACCCGATGAGGCTCCAGCACCTCCTGGAAGAGGTCCCCGCCGTCCGGCTGACCGGCGATGGCAGCCGGGAGATCCGAGAGATCGCCTACGCCTCGCAGGCGGTAGCACCGGGCAGCCTCTTTGCCGCCCTCAGGGGAGTCAAGGCCGACGGCTTCGACTTTGTTCCCGAGGCCCTGGCCAAAGGGGCGGCGGCCGTCCTCTCGGAACGGGAAAAGCCGGCGGCACTCGACACCGCCTGGATCCAGGCCGCGGACGCACGCGAGGCGCTGGCCCTGTGTTCCGCCAATTTCTTCGGCCACCCCTCCCGAGAGCTCAAGGTGACCGGCATCACCGGGACCAAGGGCAAGACCACCACAGCCTATCTCCTGGAGTCCATCCTCAAGGCGGCGGGACACAGGACAGGCCTTCTGGGCACCATCCAATACCGCGGGCCCGGCCTGGAGGTAGTGGCCTCGCGCACGACTCCCGAGGCCCCGGACCTGCAGAGGATGATGCGCACCCTGGTGGACAACCGGGCCACCCACTGCGTCATGGAGGTCTCCTCCCACGCCCTGGACCTGAAGCGGCCCGTGGGGGTCGACTTCGATGTTGCCGTGTTCACCAACCTCAGCGGCGACCACCTCGATTACCACCTCACCATGGAGGACTACTTCCGGGCCAAGCTGAGGCTGTTCACGCTGGGGCGCCGCAGCATGGCCGTGGTGAACGCGGACGATGAGTGGGGCAGGAAACTCATGACCCACCTCGCCATGGGCGGCATCACCTACGGCCTGGCCCCGAGCGCCATGGTGCGGGCCGAGGATTACACGTTCAGAGACGACGGGACCCGGGCGGCCGTCAAGTTCCCGGCCGGTCGCCTCGAGCTGGACTCACGTCTCCTGGGCAAGCCCAACCTATACAACATCCTGGCCGCCGTGGCCGCGGCCCTGACCCTGAACATCCCCGCCCCCGCCGTGAAGGAGGGCATCCGCTCCCTGCAGGGCGTTCCGGGGCGGTTCGAGAAGATCGACAATTCCCGTGGTCTGCACATCTTCGTCGACTATGCCCACACCGATGATGCCCTGCGCAACCTGCTGGAGACGGCACGTGAGCTGAGCCGGGGCCGGGTCATCTTGGTGTTCGGGGCGGGCGGCGACCGCGACCGCAGCAAGCGCCCCCGCATGGGGAAGGCGGCCGGCGCGCTGGCGGACTGGAGCATCATCACCTCGGACAATCCCCGGTCCGAGGACCCGCTGGAGATCATCCGGGACATAGAGGCGGGCATCCACAATAACGGCGGGGAAAGATACGAGATAGAGCCCGACCGCAGGGCGGCCATCAGGAAAGCGCTGCGGCAGGGCCGGGAGGGCGACTATATCCTCATCGCCGGCAAGGGGCATGAGGATTACCAGATCATCAAGAACCGGGTGACCCATTTCGACGACGCGGAGATCATCCGGGAGATCCTGAGGGAAATGGACGGGAGCTAGAGGGTGGAGATGACGCTGCAGGCACTGACGGACCGGGTGGACGGGACCATCCTCCAGGGTGACCCGGACCTCCGTTTCCGCCGCTTCAACATCGACTCCCGCATGAGCGAGCCCGGCGAGCTCTTCTTCGCCATACAGGCGGAAAGAGACGGGCATGATTTCGTTCCGGACGCCGTGCGGCGGGGTGCGGCCGGCGCCGTAATCGCCCGGCCGGCGCCCATCCCGACCCCGGAGACGGCCCTGGTACGGGTGGCCGACACCCTCGGCGCCCTGCAGTATCTGGCCAAGGCCGTGACCTCCACCCTCAGCCCCCGGGTGGTCGGCATCACGGGGAGCGTGGGGAAAACCACGACCAAGGAATTCACGGCCCAGCTCCTGTCCTCCACCTACAGCGTCCTCAAATCGGAGGGCAACTTCAACAACCACCTGGGACTGCCACTTTCCCTCCTGCGGCTCGAGGATCACCACGACATAGCCGTGCTGGAATACGGGATGAGCGCACCGGGAGAGATCACCGCCCTGACCCGCATCGCATCCCCGGACATCGCCCTGATCATCAATGTCCGGCCCGTGCACCTGGAGTTTTTCCCCGACATCCGCGGCATCGCGCGTGCCAAGCAGGAACTGCTGGACGGGACCGCCGCCCAAGGGACCGCCGTCCTCAACCGGGATGATCCGCTGGTCCGGGAGATGGCCTCATCCTGGGAGGGTGACGTCCTGTTTTTCGGGCTCTCCGAGGACTGCCCCATACGGGCGCGGGACATCCGGGCCCGGGGCTGGGGCGGGATGTCCTTCGACCTCATCTACGGAGGGGAGTCCCGGCCCGCGGCGCTGCCCTTTTTCAACCGCGGCCAGCTCTACAACTTCCTGGGAGCGGCGGCCGTCGCCCGGGTTCTGGACGTCCCGCTCGACAAGGGCGTGGAAGCCGCCTCTCACCTCCGTTCGTTCGAGAACAGGGGCCGGCTCCTAAAGCTGGGTCGGGGCA
>JAUXEH010000308.1 GCA_030620655.1 Candidatus Aminicenantota bacterium
AAAGGACCTCAGAGTTGATCCAGGCCGCACGCAGCCAGGGAATCTCCCTCATCGGTGTCCACATCGGAGGCATGAAGCGCCGCGCCCAGGGAGCCGACCCGGGTGACAACACCGATGAGCTCAGCATCGACGCGGTGGCACCGAACTCCGACTTCCTGATCGTAAACAAGGACGGTAACACAGACAACCGGTTTACCATCATCGCCAACGAAAAAAAGATCCCCCTGCTCACTGTCGAAAAAAACCTCGACCTCCTGGAGGTCGTCAAACAGATCTACGGCCAGAAATAGTCCCAATGATTTCCGGGTTGGGTTGACTAAATATACGCAGGGAGTGAGGAAGAGAGCGAATGGAAGCCATACTGGAATATCTCACGCTGACCAAGATCATCGGGGTACTCCTGTTCCTGGCCTCCTTCTGGCTGCTGCGGATCATCCTGAAGAACGACCGGCGGAACCTGTTCAGGGGAGTGATTCTTTTCCTGTTTTTCTTGATGGTCTTGCTCTACGTTCACCAGAGCGACGCCCACAAGCTCACGGTCGCCGATGTCCGCGACATGGTCTTCCCGGAGCGCCCCCTGGAGCTGAATTATTACGTGAGGCAGGGAAAAGGAAGCGCCAGCAACATCACCACCTACTATTTCGAGGGACCCCAGCCGCGTCTGAAGGTGACACTCGACGTTAACGGGAAGCACCTCCACATCACCAACCCGGATTCGCTCAACAAGGTCTTGAACGCCCTGAGGCTGCCGGAGGTGAAAACAGGGGCCCGCGAGCTTGTCTCCATCACAGGGTCGCAGCTCCACGCCTCGCTCTACCGCTGGGACGATTACCCCAGGGGCACATTGATCGTAGAAAAAACCATCTACCAGAACAGAGAGACATTGGAAAGCTACCCCTGCATCTCCAACATCCAGATCCGCAGAACCAGATAATCCAGGGTTGATTTCCCCCCAGACATACAATACAGTAGTCCCTTACCATGTCGTCCATGAGCATGTTCACGTCCACCCAAATCATCCTGGCCGTCATGGTGGCCACCTACATCGTTGTCAGGCTGTTCAAGGTCTCCACCGAGTTGGCCCTCTTTAGCGCGGCCGTGACCGGGGCCCTGGCCGCCGGGGCCGGGATACCGGCGCGTCACATTGTCGAGGGCGCCTTCACGTATCTGGACATCATCCTGATCTTCATCACGGCCACGCTGTTCATGAACCTGCTGAAGGCATCCGGCGGCGTCGCCTTCGTGATCCGCGGGATCCTGACGCGCTTCCACAAGCACAGGTCCGTGCTGTTCGTGCTCATCACGTTCCTCCTGCTCATCCCCGGTGCCCTGACCGGGGCCGGCAGCGTGACGGTACTCATCACCGGCGGGATGATCGCTGTGGTGCTGCACGCCATGGGGATCGCCAAGCCCAAAGCGGCGGCCATCATCTTCATCCTGGCAGGATTGAGCGCGGCCGCCCCGCCCGTGAGCCTGTGGGCCATGCTGACCGCAGCCGGGGTAAACATGCCGTATGTGGGGTTTTTCCTCCCCCTGCTCATCCCCTGTGTGGTGCTGGCGCTGCTCACCATCTTTATCCTGGGATGGAAAGGCCGGCCCGTTGACCTGGAGAAAGCGCTCCAGGAGCTTCCGGAAGTACCCGCAAGGATGAACTGGCTGCGGGTTACCCAGCCTTTCCTGGTTTTTTTCGTGCTGATCCTGGCCGGAAGGATCTGGCCCCATTCTCTGCCCATCATCGGGCTCCCCATGATGTTCGTGGCTGCGGCGGCCGCCACATTCCTGCTGTCTCCGGTCAGGCTCGATTTCCTGAAGATCTCCCGTGAGACCATCCACCAACTCCTGCCCCTCATCGGCACACTGACGTGTGTGGGGATCCTGGTCCAGGTCATGACCTTGACGGGGGTTCGGGGGCTCATCGCCATCACCATCGTCACCCTACCCTTGACCGCGGTCTTCCTGACCCTGTCCGTGGTCCTGCCGGTATCCGAGGCCGTGCTGATGTGGGGGGCCGCGCCGGTCCTGGGTGTGCCCCTGGTGCTGCTCTTCAACACCATCGGGCTCAATCCCATCGTCGCCTTAGCGGGGATGAGCGTCATATGGCCGCTGGGGGATGCGCTCCCGCCCACGGCCATCATCGGGCGCCTGACCAGGGACACCGTGGGCATGAAGGAGCCCTACGGCCGCATGCTGGCCTACTGCATCATCCCGGCCGTCCTTATCATCCTGACGGGAACACTCATGGTCATCTTCAGCAAGGAGCTCTCGTTTTTAACGTTATTATAGAAATTAAAGCGGGTAGAGGAGTGAAATATGTGGTTTAGGGAGACGCGATGATCTTCACTTTCCTGTACTACCTTCTGATCGCTTACATCGCGGTTCTTATCGTCTGGAACCTGCTCAAGAGCAGGAAATGGCAGGATGAACTGCTCTACGTCATCATCCTCATGCCCTTTATCCTGCGCCTGCTGCGGCTGAAGTGAGGGAACGACCGATGCATGCCGATGTGAGACTTTTCCGCAAAGCGGGATTCCTCCTGCTGGGGGCGGCATTGATGCTTTTCGCAGGCCTCAGCTTCTACCGCAGCCGCCATCTCAAGGGGCCGGTGGTCCTGGGCCCGAGTGTCACAGAGGTCAAGAAGCTCAGCGAGTATTTCGAGCCCCTCGAGGGCACCATCAACGACGCCAACGTGTATGTCCTGGAAGGCCAGGAACCGGGCGGCACCGTCCTCATCCTGGGCGGTACGCACCCGGAGGAGCCGGCCGGACGGCTGGCGGCCTGGATCCTGGTCGAGAACGCCGTCCTGGAAAAGGGACGGCTGTTCGTGCTCCTCTCGGCCAACCGCAGCGGGACCACGGTCACCCGCCTGGGCGGGGCCTACCCGCCGGACTACAGCATCGAGACCCCCTGGGGCGAGCGCACCTTCCGCATGGGCGACCGCTGGTCCAACCCGCTCGACCAGTGGCCGGATCCCGAGGTCTACATCCACTATCCCAGCCGGCAGGAGCTGGCCTACTTGGACATCCGCAACCTCAACCGTACCTGGCCAGGCCGGGCCAACGGGACCCTGACGGAGAAGACCTGCTATGCCCTTACTCAAATGATCAGAGGGGAAAAGATAGACATCGTCATCGACCTCCATGAGGCCGAGCTCCAGTACCCGGTGATCTCCGTCATCGTGGCCCATGAAAAGGGCCAGGACCTGGCGGCCATGACCTCCATGATGATCTCGGGCATGGAGGGATTCGACCTCGGCATGGAAAACTCGCCAAATGCGCTGCGCGGGCTGTCCCACCGGGAGATCGGCGACCACACGGACGCCATCTCGCTCCTGCTGGAGGCGCCGGAGCCCATGCTGGATGCCACGCGCGGCCGCACGGACCGGAAGCTTCTGTTGGAGGGCAAGGACGAGTTCTTGGTCAAGGCCGGGGAGCACGGGCTGCTCTTCGAGAAGATCGACGAGAACGGCTGGCCCATCGACGTGCGTGTGGGCCGCCACTGCTCTGTCATCCTGCAGATCCTGGAGCTCTGGACGGAGGATCACCCCGAGCGCGCCGTGGTCACCACCAACGTCCCCCGCTACGCCGAGCTGATCGAAAACGGCATCGGCGCCTACTTCCACGACCACCGCAAGGCCGCCCCCGCCAAGCTCCGCTTCGAATAACGCGCTCCGACAATCACAACTTACTGACTTGTTAGAGATGTCGGAGCGCCTATAAGGATTCGAGGAGCCAGTTGAGCCCCACGATCAGGATGGCGACCGGAACGGCCGCGCGCAGCCACCAGTAGAGCCAAAGCGGGAAGGGCCTCCCGCTCCCGGCCGAAAGCTCTTTGAGGGCCGCGGCCCGGCGGATGCACCAGGCAGCGGTCACCACAGCCAGCA
>JAUXEH010000118.1 GCA_030620655.1 Candidatus Aminicenantota bacterium
ATGATCTCCGGGTCGTGCTCCACCACCATGACCGTGTTCCCCACGTCCTTGAGCGACCGGAGGATCTCGATCAGGCGTTGGTTGTCCCGGGCGTGCAGGCCGATGCTGGGCTCGTCCAGGACGAAAAGAGTCCCCACCAGCGAAGAACTGAGTGCGGCGGCCAGGTTGATGCGCTGGGCCTCCCCACCAGAGAGGGTGAAGGTCATGCGGTCCAGGGTGATGTAATCGAGGCCCACCTCCAGCAGGAACCTGAGCCGGGATGTGATCTCGTGCAGGAGCCTTTCCGCCACCATCTTCTGGAAGGGCGTAAGCTTGAGGGCGGTGAAGAACGCGGCCGCCTCCTTGACCGTCTTCCTCACCACCTCGCCGCTGTGCAGCCCCTCGATCCTGACGCTGCGAGCCAGGGGGTTGAGGCGGGTCTGCCCGCAGTCCGGGCAGGGGATATACTTGCGGTAGCGGGCCAGGAACACCCGGACCTGGACCTTGTATTTTTTCCTCTGCAGGCGGTCGAAGAAGCCCATGACTCCCCGGTAGGAACCCTCGCCGTGGAAGACGAAATCGCGCTGCTCCTCGGTCAGCTCCTGGAAGGGGATGTCGGTGGGGATCCCGCGGTCCAGGGCCAGTTCCAGCAGCTTGCGCAGCCGCCTCCGGGAACTTGGTTTGGTCCAGGGCTCCACGGCCCCCTCCTTCAGCGACCTGTTCGGGTCCGGGATGATCTTGTCCTCGTCGAAGACCGCCAGGTCCCCGAATCCGTGGCAGACCGGGCAGGCGCCCTGGGGGCTGTTGAAGGAAAAGAGGTTGGGGACCGGGTCCTCATAGGTGATGCGGCAGGCCTTGCACTCCAGTTTGTCGGAAAAGAGGAGTTCCCGGCCCGTGTCTGTCCGGACCTTGAGGCGCCCGTCCCCGTGATGGAGGGCCGTCTCGAGCGAGTCGACCAGGCGCTCGCGCTCCTCATGGTCCAGGGCCAGGCTGTCCATGAACACGTCGACCGCATCGAGCCCGTCCAGGGCGGCGGATTCGAGCTCGACGAGCGCATCGTCCTGCACCACACGGTGGAATCCCTCTCTGCGGAGCTCATCCAGGCCCCGCTCCAGGGGCCAGGCAAAGGATATGGTGGCCTTCGTCTCGGGAGGCAGCTCGAAGAGTGCCTCCACCATGGCGTCGATTGTGTCGCGCCGCACGGGCCGGCCGCACTGCAGGCAGTGGATGGTGCCGATCCGGGCGTAGAGCACACGCAGGAAATCGGCGATCTCCGTCACCGTGGCCACAGTGGAGCGGGGATTCTTGGTCACGGCTTTCTGCTGGATGGCTATGGCCGGGGTAATGCCCTCGATGCTGTCGGCATCCGGCTTGTCCATCCGCTCCAGGAACTGGCGGGCATAGGCCGAGAGCGACTCGATGAAGCGCCGCTGCCCCTCGGCATACAGGGTGTCGAAGGCCAGCGAGGATTTCCCCGAGCCGGACACACCGGTGACGATGATCTGCTGGTTCAGCGGGATGTCCAGGTCGATGCCCTTGAGGTTATGTACCCGGACGCCCCGCAGTCGGATGACGTCTCTTTCCATGGCACGAACGCCCTATTATATACGCTTTTACCCTATCTGCCCATGGCAGGTTGGTATGCTTCCCCGGTATGCGTTTATTGGAATTCGATCACGGCGGAACGGAGGCTGATCCCCAGCTCGCGGTCGTCTTCCGGATTGATCCCCAGCTCACGCGGGTTGAAGGTTCTGTCCAGTGAGAAGCGGTAGAAGCGTGAGTAGGGGAGTATGATCGGGCCTTGGATGCGGTTCAGGCGGACCCGCTGGT
This sequence comes from Candidatus Aminicenantota bacterium, assembly GCA_030620655.1. Taxonomy (GTDB): domain Bacteria; phylum Acidobacteriota; class Aminicenantia; order Aminicenantales; family Aminicenantaceae; genus JAUXEH01. The sequence continues at coordinate 1,810 of JAUXEH010000118.1, forward strand.
TCCCTTGGCTCGTGTGGATCATAAGTTCACGCGGGTAATAGGGCTTCCAGTCGTTCAGAGTGAGCACCAGTCGCTCGAAGCGCTCATCCGGGAAATAGGCGAATTCCTTTTCCGTCCATCCCCACTCCGGGGCATCCAGGGTAACGCCCAGGAAGTCCCGGATCACATTCTCATGGCTCGCCAGGCGCAGGATCCTGCATTTCCCCCTGCGAAAGGACCTGAGGGGTCGGAAATCGAGCGAGTATTCGCCGAAGAGCACGACAAAATCCGTCTCCTCCGGGATCTCGTCCCTTTCCAGAGTGGTGTGTTCGGGCAGCCGGACGGCTAAGGTGAAGTTGTAGGGAAGCCAGAACACCGTGAGGAATTTATGGATCTCTCCGGGATCGATCACAGCCACCCGGGAGTCAGGGTTCCGGATCGTGTCCCGGATGAATGTGCGGGCCGGCCGGGTGGCCACCCTCTGCGGCTCATAGAAACGGACCAGGATCCAGCTCTCCGCACAATTGGCGATCAGGGCGACGGCCACGAAGAATCCCAGGTAAAGGCCGGTTCGTCCTTTGCGGATCAGTTGGATCGTCATCCAGCCGAAAAGGAACACCACCGCCGCCACCACGACCCGGGGAAGGAACGCGGCCCAGGCGACTTCCGGAAAATCGATGGCGAGCGAGAACTTGACGGGACTCCCAAAAAAGAGCGGGATGCCGGGGAGGAGGGCGAGCACGGCGAGGAGCGAAAGGGACAGGAGCACGGCCCTGCGTGCGCCGGTCCAGCGGACCCGTTTCCGGAAGACCACGAAGGAGATGATCAGCAGGGGAAAGGCCATCGAATAGAAACGGCCGTGGAGGCGGACAAACGACTCTTCGGGGGCGAAAAACAGCGATATGACCAGGGTCAGGACCGCTAACTCAAACAGGATGAACAAGATGAGGCTCGAGAAGGCGAGGCGCTTCGTCTCCCGCTCCCTGAACGCCTGTGCCCAGCCCCAGCAGGTCAGCAGGAGCGGCACGAGGAAGAGGAACAACACGCTGCCTAAGTGAGCCGCCGCCATGGTGAAAAACTCGCCGAAAACATACTCTTGGGAGCCGAATCCCGTTACAATCCTGGAGGGGATCCCCCTGGTCACAGCCAGGTTGAATCCCGCGCTCCGGGCGACACTCCCTCCGAAGATCCCGATGAAAGCCACAAAGGAGGCGGTCAGTACGGCACAGGCAGCGCCCAGGCTCAGCAGGACCCTCCGGCTCGATAGTCGGTCCTTCACCTTGAATGCGTAGAATGCGGCCAGGAAGCCCCCGCATGCAACCAACGCTGCCAGGAGGCTGAGGGCATGCGGCTTGGTCATGAAACAGAGCACCAGGCAGCCGGCGGTGAGCATGGGATAGCGGAGAGAGCCCTCCGTGCAGCTCTTATAGATCAGATAGACACAGAGCACGAAGAGGGGGGTGTACAGGTTCTCGGCCATCAGGAAGGAGGAATAGCCGAATGAGGGGAGCAGCAGTGCCAGGGCCGCGCCGGCTGCGGCCTCCTCGCGCGGAACAAAGTCCCTCAGGATCCTGTAGAGCGGGAAGATGGTCGCGTTGATCAGGAAGGCATTGACCAGCTTGCCGGCCACAAGGAAGTTGTCCCGGAAGAAAAAAATGAGGGAGATGAGGATCTGATAGAGAACATAACCGACGTTCGTCGGGGCCCCCACGGCCTCCGGACTCAGCGCAAAGAGGTCCTGCCATTTGTAGAAGCCGTAGGCCATGGATTTATAGACCAGCTCATCAGGGATCACGGCCGGCTCGGAGAGGAGGAGCGACTGGAGGAAGCGCAGGAGGACAAACGATCCGTAGAGGAAGAGGACGGAGGTCCACAGCCTCGGTCCTGCCCCCGCAGAGATCAACGTCTTCTCCGGCATGGCCTCAGCGGCAATGTCCCCAGCCTCCAGTCAGGGAGTGAATACTCGCCCGTGCACAGGAGCAACAGGGCCATCCATTCCCCTGCTCCCACTATATGATAGGTCTTCCCCTTTTCGAATACGCTCCAGAACTGAGGTGCAGGAGGGTCCCTGCTCAACAGGATGGCGGCCTGGCTTTTGGGGCTCCTCTCTGCCTCTGGATAGAAGCTCAACACGCCAGCGGCATGGGCGAGGAGTACGAACACAAGGATGCCCACTGCCGCCAGAACCGAGAGCGATCTGAACCACCGGATCTTTGGGAGACTCTCCTGGGGGAATAGGGTGCCCTTCTTGAGCCAGAGGTAGATGAGGAACACCATGAAGGCCCCGCCCGTGATGTCCAGGATCACGTCATTGAAATCATAATAAGACTGATGCGGCCACCAGACGACATAGTACTGGTACAACTCATCCACGGCACCGAGCAGGCCGATCCAGAAGACGGTCTCCCCGAACCTGCGCGTCAGGGCCAGGAGCGGAAATACCAGGAGGCTGAACTGCATGACATGGATGTACTCCAGGTTAACGGCCAGGACCGCCCAGTGGGTGGCTCCGATCAGGCCGAAGGTCAGGGCGAGGAAGAGCAGGTTGAAGAGTCTGTCCTCGCCCTTCATGATCCTGAAAACGACGGCCACGAGCACCAGTGTCAGGGCGGCGAGGGCGAACAACCCCCATCCCCGATTATAGGTCGTGTAGGTGACCAGTCGCTCGATCCTCAGAGAGAGTTGGGCCACCGGCTTGTGAAAGACGACCGTGGCGCTGAAGTAGAGAGAGCCGGAGATCAGTGTGAACCATTTGTGTTGCTGGAGGAAACGCAGGATGGGATTCATGGTTGGTCCGCCCTTCCGGAGAGTATTTTTTCCATGTAAGCGTGATAGAAATTGGGTATATCCACATGATATTTGCGGCTTCCCCGCAGGAAATGCTCCCAGTACGCCGCGGTCTTGTTGGCCGGCTCGGCCAGGAAGAGCTGTTTGAACCTGTGGGGGTGTTTCTTAAGCAGGAGGGCATCCTTCTCGAAGAACCGGTCCCGTTCGGTTCGGGACTCCCGCTGTTCGTCTCTGGGGTGGGCCGGGTGAAAGACCTGGACATCGAATCCGAACGGGATCTGTCCGTGTTCCAGGGCCCGCCAGCCCAAGTCTGTGTCTTCGCGGAAATGGGGGTTGTCGAACCGCTCATCGAATCCTCCCAGGGTGTTGAAGACCTCGAGACGCAGGAACAGGTTGGCCGTCATGAATCCGATGCCTCGGAAATTCTCATTGCTCACGCTCCTGTATCCGGGATGGCCGAGACGATCCGTGCGGATCAGGCCCTCGAGCCCTGCCACTCCGGGATCGTCGAAATACGCGTCCGCTTTTTCCAGCCAGTCCGCAGCCGGTTGGCAGTCGTCGTCGGTGAACGCCAGGATGGCGCCGCGGGCGTAAAATGCGGCCGTGTTTCTGGCACGGACCGCCCCGCGGACGCTCTCGTGGAGGTAGAACACGTCGAGGCCGAAGGGGCGGAGCCGGTCGCCGCAGGCCCGGCTGCTCTGGTCCACGACGATCACCTCGAAATCAGGGAAATTCTGCCTGAAGAGATGATCCATCAGCCGGATCAGTTCCGCGGGACGCTCGTACGTGGGTACCAGGACAGAAAAGCGGGGCTTCTTCTGAATGAACCGGCTCCTGTGCCGGTGGAGGAGCCGACCCAGTTTCCCCGAAAGCGCCTCCCAGGAGTAATGGGTCTCAGCGAGCCGCCTGGCATGGGCGGAGAGCCTGCTCCGTTCTTCGGGTGAATCCGACAACGCGCGCAGCTGGACGGCCATCTCGCTTCTTGGACACACTCGGAAGGGTTCGTCGCTGCCCGGCATGATGCCTCGAGCCCCTTCAGAGGTCGTGACGATGGGAAGACCGGCCGCCATAAACTCGAACATCTTGATGCTGCTCCCGGATCCCTTTTCCACGGGATTGATGGCCATATCGGCCGCTCCCAGGTATGCGCGCTTTTCCTGCGGACTGAAGCTGCCCGGGACGCAAACGTTTTCCGGGACTGCGGCCTCCCCGGATTCGGCCAGCCAGCGCGCCCCGACCCCGCCCGCGATCAGGAACCTGACCTCGGGGACCTGGGCCGCGAGGCTCTGGGTAATGAACCGGACCGCCTCGAGGTTGGGCTCGTAGTCGCTCCCCAAGAACAGCGCAGTCGTGCCCTGATCGAGGCCCAGCCTCGACCGGGCTTCCTGCTTCTCATCCGGAGATAAGAAGCCGATATCCTGCACAAAAGCCCCGTTGGGAACGGTTCGGATTTTTTCGAAGGGGAGGTCATACAGCTGGTGGAAGAGGTGCGCGTCCTCCTCGGAGCAGGTGAGGACCAGATGGGCCGAACGGACAAGCGATGCTTCCTGAGCCACCACCTCCCGCACGATACGTGTGCCGGGGCCTCCGTCGTCATCGAACAGCGTGAAGCGCAGGTACCCTTCCACGTTTTGCGCGTCATACACGATGAGCTGATTCTCCTCGTCGAGATGATCCTGCACGACGGGATAGACCCAGGGATGCGAGAAGACGACGACATCGGCCTCCCCCACGGCCTCGGCAGCGGCCGTGACAAACCGCGGGGATAAGCGTGCGAACCGGGCGAATGTCGTGTCGATCACCGTCCGGCCCCTGACCCCCTGGAGGGCCCGTGCGCTGGCCTTGAAATGCCGTTCTCCCAGGGGGACATCGATCTCATTCAGGGTGGGGCTCAACCGGATCTCCCGATGTGGCTCTCCGGGCCAGTCATAGCTCCCGATGTAGCACGTGGGCAGGCCCAGGCCGTGATAGAGTCCGAGCAGCCGCATCCTTCCCCCGCCCAGCGGAGGGTCGATCGGCTGCATGTCCAGCACCGTCACCCGATAGGCCGGATCGAGGCTCATGGCCCTGCCTCCAGAGCCATGAGCAGGCGCCGTCCCACCTCGGCCCATGTGGTTGAATCCGCCGTGGCCCGGGCATATTCCCCCAGGGAGCGAGCCCTGTCGGGCGAGGCGGCCAGTTTTCCGATGGCCTGGGCGAGGCTTTCGGGCTCCGGGGCACACACATATCCGGTCTGCCCGTCCCGGACCAGCCGGGCCGGCTCTCCGGAATCCGTGCAGGTTACGACCGGCTTGGCACTGGCAAAGGCTTCCGTGGTGACAAAGCCGAAGTCCTCCCGCAGGGGGGTGAAGATCACGGCCAGCGCGTTTGCATACAGGCGCAGCAGACGCTTTCGGCTTACCCATCCCAGGAAACGAATGCGGCTGTCCCCGCGGGCCAGGTCGCGGAAGCGGGAGGCATCCTCGCCTGCGCCGGTGATCTTCACACGGAGCTTCCCGTTCACGTGAGACATGGCCTTGATGGCCAGGTCGATCCGTTTCCAGCGGTGGAGCCGGGAGGGAATAGGCAAGTAGCGGTATTCACCCCTGTCGACGCGGCCCGGCGGCAGGGCCGGCCTCAGGATCTCGGCCTCCAGGCCGTTCCATGCCTTCAACCGCCCGGCCACCTCTTCTCCGATCGTGAATATTTTCCGCGTACGAGGGGGAGCCAAGGCACCGGAATCCAGCGTGTGGAGGAGCTCCCGCTGGCGCAGGAGGGAGGGGCTGTGGAGGTCGAATTCCTGGTCAAACATGTCGTAATAGGAGCGCATGGTATGCAGGAGGTAACACACATGGTTGGGATGCCGCACCAGGTAGGAAGGCGCCTTGGTGGAGATCACCCCGTCGTAGGCGGTAACATCCAGGTCGTAGAAGGCCAGGTATGTCCTCTGTATGGACGTAAAGCTCGATTCATCGCTCACGCACCGGATCTGCTCCGCTTGCACCCCGTTCTGCCGCAGCCCGTCGATGAGCCCTTGATAGAGAAGCTCTGCCCCGCCCTTTTCCCCAGTGGGGCTGAATGGTGTGACGAGTGCGACCTTCATCTCATTTCTGAGCGGGTGGTTTCGGCGGGCTTGGGTGCGTGCGATCCCGGTGCCTCCGGCTGTCGAGCGAGGCGACACGCTTATCCAGTTCGTCCGCCCGCCGGCACAAGGATGTCACACGCTCCTGGAGCGAGGTGAGCTTCTCCTGTTCGGTCGCCTCAGCCCTGCGGCCTCGCTCGAGCCGCGCGACGGTGGTGGCGAGCCGCGGCAGGCGGATGAGGGTCCAACACCATCTCAGTATCCATCCGAAGACCGGTATCCTGAGTGCGGCCTTCCAAATCCTGTAGAGGACATAATGCAGCTTCAGGCCGCGGATGGGGACGCCG
>JAUXEH010000041.1 GCA_030620655.1 Candidatus Aminicenantota bacterium
GACCGATTGCCCCCAATGTTTTATTTTTCACAGGTTAAAAGTATCGCTTTCCCTCCTCTTTGTCAACGGCCATCCAGTCCGCCCCCACTAAAATTCCACCCACCCTCTTTGGTGAAACGCCTTCCGCCTTGCCGGTCCACCGCCATCCAGTCCACCCCCACTAGAATCCCTCCCACGCCATCCCTCCACCCCAACCACCCGCCTAAAAGGAATGTGTCCGCCTCCTCAGTGTTCCCATTCTCCTATTCGCTCAGGGCTGGGAGGTTTCGGCGGCCGGCATTTTGTCCTCCTGCCGTAACATCCGCCGGGCAATGGAGGTAGGAACTATCCTGGAGATGGGCTAGGCGTTATGGGTGATATTTGGCATAACTAGCCATTTTTATTACACTTAGGCGACTAAATCCAAGGATTTTCCCATCGCCCCCTCCACTCGACAGGCGGCCGGGGCGAGGGGGCGACCAGGATTGACAAAGATGAGTGTATTCCCTATAACTGAAAGGTACTCAGGATACCTGTAAGAGAGACTATGCCGTATTTTCACTGTCGCTTAGCCACGGAGGCCGGAGAGCTGGTCACGCAGACCTATCTCGCGCCTTCTTCCCCAGATTGCCGCAAGCATTTCGAGGCGGAAGGCTACTGCATCCTCTCCATAAAGCGGGATTGGAAGCGGATCCAGGTCCCTGCCCTGCCTTTCGCGAAGAAGATCAAGGACAAAGAGTTCATCATGTTCAACCAGGAGCTGGTGGCGTTGATCAAGGCAGGGTATCCCATCCTCAAGAGTATCGAGATCATCCTCCTCCGTGTGAAAAACATCCATTTCAAAGAGCTGTTGATGCGGGTGGAGGACGAGATCCGGGCAGGGAAGTCGCTCTCCGAGGCTTTCTCAGCCCAGGGATCGGTGTTTTCCACGGTGTACATCGCCTCATTGATGGCCGGGGAGCGGAGCGGGAACCTGGCCGAGACCATCCGGCGGTTCATCGACTACCAGCGCACCCTGACGCGCACCCGCTCTCAGATCAAGACCGCCATGACGTATCCGTCGCTGCTCCTGGTCTCCTCCTTCGTTCTGCTGGGCATACTCCTCACCTTCGTCATCCCCCGCTTCGCCGATTTCTACACGGGATTCGACGAAGAACTGCCCGCGATCACGCGGGCGCTGGTTTCGTTCTCTACGGCGGTGAAGCGCAATATCTTCGTGATCCTGGGCCTGATCGCGGCCGTGATCGCGGCCGTGTTCCAGCTCAAGCGGCGGGAACACACCCGGATCTGGCTGGACTGGCTCAAGCTGCGAATCCCGTATGCCCGCGCCATCTGGATCGAGTCGGGAGTCGCTCTTTTCAGCCGCACCCTGAGCCTGCTCCTGAGTGGAGGCATCTCACTCCTCTCCTCCATCGGGATCGCCAGCCGGGCGGTGCCCAACAGCTATCTCAGAAGCCGCTTGAAGAACCTGGCGGATATGATCAAAAATGGCGAGAGCCTGAGCGATTCCCTGGCCCAGGCCGGCTTCATCACACCGCTGGCTCTGGACATGATCCGCATCGGTGAGACCTCGGCCAACCTGGAAGGCATGCTGGGGGAGATCTCCGAGGTCTACAACGAGAGGATCCAGTCCAGGATCGACACGTTCGTGTCGCTGCTGACTCCTGTCATCATCATTTTCATGGGGCTGGTGGTTGCGGTGATGCTGTTTTCCGTGTATTTTCCCATATTCAACATCATTCAGGTGACACGCTGATGAAAAAAAGTCGAAGCGAGGGGGTCGAAACCATCCTCTTGGAAGAGAAAAAAACCAGGGAACTGGCCGAGCGTTACAACATTCCCTACGTCGAACTCGCCAAACAGGCCCTGGACCGTGAGCTGATCCAGTCCTTTCCCGTAGACTTCCTCTACCGCTCCAACTTCATACCCCTGGAAGGGACGGACGACGTGGTGAAGATCGCCATCGCCGACCCCACCAACATCGCCATCATCGATTCCATAGAGTCATTCCTGGGCAGAAAGGTAGAAGTGCTCGCCGCCTCCGAACGCGCCATCCACGAGGCCCTGAGGCGGAGCGAGACGGCCCTCCAGGTGCTCAAGAATGCCACGGAGGGATACGTGGTCCAGGTGGTCGACAGGGAGGGGATCGACCAGGAAGATGCCATTTCCGTCGAGAAGCTGGCGGACCAGGATGATTCCATCATCAAGCTGGTCAACTCCATCATCTTTACGGCCGTTCAGAAGCGCGCCAGTGACGTGCACATCGAGTCGCGGGAAGCGGCCATGATCATCAAGTTCCGCATCGACGGCATCCTGAGCGAGGCCATGGAGCCCATCGACAAGAAATTCCAGTCCCCCATCATCTCGCGCATCAAGGTGATGTCTGAGCTGGACATCGCGGAAAGGCGTGTCCCCCAGGACGGCAAGTTCCGGCTGCGCATCAAGGACAAGACCATCGACTTCCGGGTCTCCATCATGCCCAGCATCTACGGGGAGGATGCCGTCATACGGATCCTGGATAAGGACATGATCACCGAGGCCATCACAGAGCTCAAGCTCGACTTGCTGGGGTTTTCCGGCGATGTCCTGGAAAAGGTCTGGAAATACATCGTCAAACCCTACGGGATGGTGCTGGTTACCGGCCCGACCGGCAGCGGCAAGACCACCACCCTGTACGCGGCCCTGACCGAGATCTTATCTCCCGAGGACAAGATCATCACCATCGAGGACCCGGTCGAATACCAGATCGAGGGCGTCACCCAGATCCCGGTCAACGAAAAGAAGGGCCTGACGTTTGCCCGGGGCCTGCGGTCCATCCTCCGGCACGACCCGGACAAGATCATGGTGGGGGAGATCCGTGACCCGGAAACGGCCCAGATCGCCATACAGTCCGCACTCACCGGTCACCTCGTGTTCACGACGGTCCACGCCAACAACGTGTTCGATGTGATCGGCCGCTTCCTCCACATGCAGGTGGACCCCTACAGTTTCATCTCCGCCTTGAACTGCATCCTGGCCCAGCGGCTGGTCCGCGTCCTGTGCCCGGACTGCAAGCAGCCGGCCGAGTACTCGCGGAAGGAGCTGGAAGAATCGGGCCTGGACGCCGGGGCTCTCTCAGACCATGTCCTGTATGAAGCGGTGGGATGTCCGGAGTGCGGCCTCACCGGCTACCAGGGCCGGACGGCGATCGCCGAGTTCCTGGAGCTGTCGGACGCGATCCGGGAGATGATCCTGGAGCGAAAGCCGCTCTCCGAGGTCCGCAAGCAGGCCCAGAACGAGGGGATGGTGGCCATGCGGCAGATCGGTATGCAGAAGGTCCTGGATGGAGTGACCAGCCTTAAAGAGCTCAACAAAGTGACTTTCCTGGAGTAGGGGCACGTAGATACGATGGCCGACATACAGAACAGACTGCTCGATTTTTTCAAACGCGTCCCCCTGCCGTCCACCGCCTGCCAGTTTTCGTCCCGATACCTGAGCGGCGCGTGCCTGGCCTCCACGGATAGAAAGATCAGGTCTTATTTTGTGACCCCCCTCGACAAGGGGATCGTCGTGCCGTCGTTCTACAAGAAAAACATCATGGATGGCGCGGCCCTGGAAAAAAGCCTGAGCGAGGGCATGACCCGGCTCAATCCCGGAGGGCGGAAGGTGGTTTTCCTGCTTCCCGAGCTGTCCCAGAAGGTCTTTATCTTCACGTTCGACTCGCTTCCCTCCTCAGCGGAGGAGAAGACGAAACTGATCCGCTTCCGCGTCAAGAAACAGATGCCGCTCCTGCCGCACGACGCCCGGATGGCCTTCGAGACGAGCGCCTTCCAGGAGGGAATCCGGGTGGTGGTGACCGTGGCCAAGGCCGCCGTGATCCGTGAATACGAGGACCTCCTCCAGAAGCTCCGGTTCAAGGTCGCGCTGGCCGGTGTGTCTTCCCTCAGCCTCCTCAGCCTCCTGGACCTGGAAAAGGAGAAGGACTTCATCCTTCTGGATGTGGAGGACGATTCCTTCAGCCTGCTGGCTGTGATCGACGGACTGGCCTCCCTCTACCGCCAGAAACCCTTCGGCATCAATGCCGGGGGCGGAGGCGATGCGGCGGCCAAGGCCGATAACATCCTCCAGGAAGTGGTCAACACCATCAACTTCATCCGCGACAAGGAAGAGAAACAGATCGCTTCGGTCTGGCTGCGCCTAGGGATCCTCCACGCGGAAGACGGGCTTTTCAGCCGGATGGAAGACAGGCTTGCCCTCCCCATGAGGCGAATCGAGTCGTCTCTTCCCCAGGAATTGGAAGCTAGCCGCAAGCGGATCCTGTCACCGCTGATCGGACAGATCTCATGACGAACGGACAGCGCCTGAACCTGAATCTCGCCACCCACCCGGCGAGGAACCGCCGCCTGTTTTTCCTGCTGCTGGGGTTGTTGGGGGGCCTGCTGACGGCCCTCCTGTTCGTGGGGGGAAGCAGTGTGATCCGCTACGGCTTCCGGAGCCGGACGGTCAGGGCCAATCTTTCCCAAGTGCAGCAGAAGATCACGGTGACGGACCGCGAAGGAAACCAGTTCGAGCAGCAGATCACTCAAGCCCAACGTGCTCACCAGAGGCGCGTTGACACGCTCAACCAGCTCATCTACAGGAAGAGTTTTTCCTGGGTGGAACTGTTGGGCTCCCTGGAAGAGCTGCTTCCCGACTCCTGTTACATCGTATCCCTGAAACCCGCGTTCCATGAGGATGCGGTCATGGATCTCCGATTCAAGGTCGCCAGCCCCGACTTCAACAGCTGGCAGATCCTGGTCGGCCGCATCTATGAGCTGGGATTCACGGATCTCCGGATGGAGAGTGAGACCCGGGGAACGGATGGATTCATCATATTCGACATGTCGGTGACCTATGAACGAGATATTTGAGCTGCTCCGGCAGAAGGAACGCAGGGTTTTGGTGGTGCTCTGCCTGCTCCTGAGCCTGGCCCTGCTCTTTAATATCCTCATTGCCCGGGGGATGAAGGAGTCTTACATTCAGGCCCAGGACAGGTTGGCGGCCCAGGCCCGGAATTTTCAGACGGTGGATGCCGCCCGCCTGGAGAAAAAAGCCGAGTGGAGACGCTGGCGCCTGGCCCTCAAAGACATGGAGGGGCTCCGCACCGAATATTTCTATGATGGAGAGACCATCTCTCAGGACATGCGCCGGGATATCATCGAGATCTTCCGGGAGGTGGGCATCCCGGTGCCGGATATCCGCTACTTCTACTCCGAAGGCACGGATCAGCAGCTGGGAGGGGCGACGGCGACCTTCCAGATCTCGGGGCCCTACGCCCTGATCAAACGTTTCATCTACGCGGTGGAGCATTTTCCGAAGTTCCTGATCGTCGAGAAGGTCGATTTCGTTGACGTCCAGAGACAGTCGGGAGCCCTCAAGCTCAAGATAACACTGGCGGGGTATTATGAAAAAGACAACTAAGCGGCTCGCTGCGCTCGCCTGTGTCCTCCTGTACCTTGCTGCCGGTGTGTTTTCAGGACCTCCCCAGCAGAAAGCCCAGGCGAAGACCAAAGACAAACGCGCACGCCAGAGCCTCATCCGCAGGGACCTCCTGGAGCGGGAGGCGGAGCCGCTGCGGCCTCCCCTGCGGAACATATTCGCTCCGCGGCTTCCGGGATCCCGGCCGGGTGGTTCAGGGGCCCCGGGCCCCGGGATCGAGGGCGATATTTCCGACGTGGGTGCACCGGAACAGGATGCAGCGGCCAGAGAAGCTCTCTCCGCGGTCCTGGACCTCCGCTACATCGGGTACGTCCGCTCCACGGAAAGGACCGTGGCCGTTGTCATTTTCGAGGGAGAGACCATGGCGGTCAAGCTTGGTGACCTGGTCAGCGAAGGCGTAACCATAATGAAGATCACTCCTGAGGAGATCGTCTACCAGGGACTCGACGCCGTCTCCCGGACGGTTTCCCTGGAAGGAGAGGACCGATGAAAAAAAGCGTGATATTGATCATATGTGCGGCCCTGTTGTGGGGATGTACCACCCTGAGCAAAAATTACAAGCTCGGCTATCAGGAGTCCATGAACAAGAACTGGGACAAGGCCATCGAGTACTATGAGCGTGCCATACTGGAGGATCCCTCGAACTCGTATTACCGCCTGGGCCTGGTCCGGGCGAGGGTCTCGGCCTCCACCTTCCACTGGACAGAAGCCCGGAAGCTCGCCATCGACGACCAGGTCGATGAGGCCCTGGCTGAATACGACCAGGCCCTGTCCTACGATCCCGACAACCGCCTCATCCTGAACGAAGCCCGGCGCCTGCTCAAGCAGCAGCAGCAGCCGGAGGCGCCCCCGGCCGAGATGCTGTATGAGCCGCCCGTGAAGCTGGCTGTGAGCGACCAGCCCATCACCCTGAAGTTTTCCCGGGACGTCAGCCTCAAGTCCATCTTCCAGGCGTTGTCCAAGTATGCGGAAGTCAATATCATCTTCGATGACGGCTTCCGGGACAAGCCCTTTTCCATCGACCTGACCGACATGAGTTTCGAACAGGCACTCGACCGGCTGTGCATGGCCAGCAAACACTTCTTCCGGGTGGTGGATGAGAAGACGGTCCTCGTCCTCGTGGACCAGCCGCAGAATCGCATGAAGTATGAGCAGCAGGCCATAAAGACCTTCTACCTGATCAACATCGAGGCCCAGGAGGTGCAGCAGCCGCTGATGCAGATGGTTCGCTCCCAGACAGGGATCCCCCAGATCAGCCACAACAAGTCCAACAATTCGATCACCATCCGGACCACACCGGCCCGGCTGAAGCTGGCCGAGCAGGTCATCCGGCTCTGGGACAAGCCCAAGGGCGAGGTCCTGGTGGAGCTGGAGCTCATGGAGGTGTCGCGACAGAAGCTGCGCGACCTGGGTCTGGAGCTGGATCAGTACGGCGCCGGCATCGCCTACACGGCGGGATTGGACGAGGGAGGATGGCTCAACCTGGGAGACGTGGATTTTTCCAGGAAAGAGAATTACTCCATTGCCATCCCCTCCGCCTATCTCCGTTTTTTGGAGACGGACGTGGAGTCCAAGCTCATCGCCCAGCCGCAGCTGCGCGGCGTGCACGGGGAGAAGATCGAGTACATGGTGGGGGACGAGGTCCCCATCCCCAATTCCACCTTCCAGGCCTTTGCCGGGGGAGGGATCGCCTCGACCCCGGTCGTTAACTACGATTACAAAAACGTCGGCATCGAGATCGCGATCACGCCCACGGTCCACTCCCTAGACGAGGTCACGCTCGAGTTGGATGTCAAGATCAAGGCCCTGGCCGGTTCGGGATTCGCGGATCTTCCGGTCATCACATCCCGCCAGATCAAGAACGTCATGCGGCTGCGCGACGGCGAGACCAACCTCCTGATGGGCCTGCTCAAGGACACGGAGCGGACCACCCTCAAGGGCATCCCCGGGATCAAGGAGATCCCCATCATCGGGGCCCTGTTCTCCTATACCGACCAGGAGATACAGCAGACCGACGTGATCATGACCATCACGCCCCATATCCTGCGCAGCATCCCGCTCGGGCCCGAGGACTATGCCCCCATCTGGCTGCCATTGGAAGGGATCTCAGGGAGTGAAGGGGGCGGCCGCCTGCCCCGGATACGCGGCCGGGACTCCTCGGCGACCGATGATCTGATGGATGTGCGCCGGACCGATCGCCCTCAGCAGGAAAGGGGGCGCAACCGCATCACCCTCTCTCCGCCGGGATTCGAGACCGGCACCGGCCGGGAGGCCCGGGTCAACGTGAGCATGACAACAGAGGAAGAGCTGCAGAACATGACCCTGAACATCTCCTTCGATCCGCAGGTGCTGAAGCTCAAGGCCATCGTGCGCGGCAATGTGCTCGCGCGCCTGGGTGAGAACCCGTCCGTGCTGGAGAACATCGACAACGCCTCGGGCACCTGCATCATCGGGTTTACCGCTCCGCTGAACCAGAGCATCCGCGGATCCGGGAACATCGTGACACTGGTGTTCGACGCTCTGGCCTCAGGCCGGAGCGAGGTGGCGGTCAGCAGCATCTCCGCTAACAGCACTCGAGGGCAGCCGGTCTCGTTCGACTCCACCACCAGCAACATCAGGATCCGCTGAGATTCATATCGCCTTGGAAGCATTTCCAATAGGCGAACTCCCATCCCTCCTCGCCGAAGACCCAACCACCCACCCTCATGCGGCTCAGACGGATAGGAGCTCGCCTTTTTTCTTTTCACGATACTCTATAACGGATTTGGAAATGCCTACTATCGCTTTCCAGGCAATTGACTTCCCGGCAGGATTTCGCTACAATTCTGTCCTTCGGCGGTGTAGCTCAGGAGGTCAGAGCATACGGCTCATATCCGTAGTGTCGGGGGTTCGAGTCCCTCCACCGCCATATCCTCCGCATCCTCTTCCCGGCCTATGCAGTCCGGGCGGAAGACCCGCCTTCCAACCTCCCCCACCCGGTCCGCCCTGAAAGGACGAAATCCATACTTTCTTTCACCTCCCCATGCGCTCGGACTGAAAACGGCCGGCGTCCGAACTCCGCCCGGTCATCATCCATGCATGTGGATTGCGGCTGGCGTTTGAGGTACAATCGTCAGAGAGAAACGGTGACATGGATGCTCTAGATAATGCCCGGGATACGATCCGCAGACACGGTCTCGTGGACGCGGGGGAGCGTGTCTTGCTGGCCTGCTCGGGAGGGGCCGACTCCACCTGCCTGCTGCACGTCATGCAGGCCCTCGCTCCCGAGGGATCCTGGGGCCTGGCCGTGGCCCACTTCAACCACCGCCTGCGCCGCGATGCCGACCGGGATGAGCACTTTGTCCGAGACCTGGCGGCTTCCTGCGGCCTCCCCTTTTATTCCGGTTCCCGGGATGTGGCCGCCTACGCCCGGGAGAAGGGCATGAACCTGGAGGAGGCGGGCCGTGACCTGCGCTACGCGTTCCTGGAGAAAACCGCCGACGACATCGGCGCGGCCCGGATCGCCACGGCCCATACCATGGATGATCAGGCGGAGACCTTCCTCATGCGCCTCCTGCGCGGCAGCGGCCGGAGCGGCCTGACCGGCATCCCGGTCCGGCGGGGCAGACTCATCGTCCGGCCCCTGATCCGGGTGACTCGGGCCGAGGTGGAAGCATACCTCGAGGGCCAGGCATGGGCCTATCGCACCGACGCCAGCAACCGGGACCGCAGGTATTTGCGCAACCGCATACGCCTGGAACTCCTGCCTTTCCTCCGGGACCGTTTCGACCCCGGCATTATCCCCCGCCTGGGCCGCCTCGTGGATGTTCTCCAGGCAGAGGAAGCCTGGCTGGAATCGGGTGTGGACGCGGCCTCTTCCGGGGCGATCCTGGCCGATCAGGATTCCATCAGGCTCGACATGAACGCACTGTCCGGCCTCCCTCTCGCGCTGCGGCGGCGCCTGGTGCGCCGGTTCCTCTCCCTGCTGCGGGGAGACCTGCGCCGCATCTCGTTCAAGGATATCGAGACCATCCTGACCCTGGAAGAGGGGAGGGACTTCACACTGGAAAAGGGCCTTGTGCTCCGGCGGGAGCGGGACCGGGTGGGGATCCGTCCGGATCCTCCGCCCCGTATGAGCTACCAATTCTCCTGGGACCCGGCCGCGCCCCTTCACATCCCCGAGCTGGGCCTGACCCTCTCGGGCGAGGTCCTCCCCGCTTCCCGGCGGGGCTCTCTGAAGACTGACGACCGGAGAGAGGCTGGGCTGGACGCCGGAACACTGCGCCTCCCCCTCACCGTGCGCTGCCGCCGTGACGGGGACCGCTACCGTCCCTTGGGCGCCCCGGGCCGGGCCAAGCTCAAGGAGATCTTCCGAGCTCGTGGTGTGGCGCCGGAAGAACGCGACCGCCGCCCCGTTTTCGTCTCCGGTGAGAGCATCGTGTGGGTCCTGGGCCTCCCGGTTTCCGAAGTTCACAAGATCTCGGAATCCACCTCCCAGGTCCTCCTCATCCGCGTGGAGTAGCTCCCCAGTTTTCGCGCCAGATCTCGAAGACCAGTAAAGCCCACAGCTGATGGCTGTAGTTGGCCTTTCCCGATAGATGCCGGTCGATCATCCGTTTGACGGCCGGGTAGTGGAAGTAGCCCCCGTCCCTCATCCGCTCTTCGTTCAGGTGATCGAGCATGAGGTCCTTGAGCTCGCTGCACAGCCAGTGTTTGATGGGGATGCTGAAGCCCTCCTTGCGGCGGTAGATGTTCTCCCGGGGAAGGAGGCGCTCCATGGCCTTCTTGAAGATCCATTTGGTGGTCATCCCCCGGAGCTTGAGGTCGCCCGGCAGCCGGAAGATGAACTCGACGATTTTGTGATCCAGGAGGGGGACCCGGGTTTCCAGGGAGGCGGCCATGCTCATGCGGTCCACCTTGACCAGGATGTCGTCCACCAGATACGTGCGCAGGTCCAGGAAACACTCCCCGGAGGTGGCGTCGAAGCCGTCCATGGCGTCGAACTCCTCCCGGAGGGGAGGCCGGGTGTTTACGGGCCGGATCCCGCCCAGCGCCTCTGCCAAGGCGTCTGAATAGAGGTCGCCTTTATCCCGGTCCGAGAGGAACGTCATCCAGCGGAAGTGCCTGAGGCCGGGGGCCTGTTCCAGGCCCAGGCAGTAGCGCTGAAGCTTGTTCCAGACGCCCTTCTTCTGGGGGGAGGGGGGGAACCGCCGCACGAGGGGCGGAAGGGCTCGATGCAGCGGGGCCAGCCAGGGCTTCTGTGCCAGCTTCTGGGCCTGATAGTGCTCATACCCAGCGAACAGTTCGTCCCCCCCGTCTCCGGAGAGGATCACGGTGACATGCCTGCGCGCCATCTCGGACACGAGGAAGGTGGGGAAGATGGAGAAGTCGCCCAGGGGCTCGTCCAGGTGCCGGACCAGCCTCTCGGTAAGCTCTAGGGCCTTCGGCTGGAGCACGAATTCCTCGTGTTCGGTGTCGAAGGCCCGCGCGACCCGGCGGGCATGGTCCAGCTCGTCGTATGTCCGGTCCTCGAACCCGATGGAGAAGGTCTTGAGGGGATTGGCCCCCAGTTCACGCATGAGGCCCACGATGGCGGAGGAGTCGATCCCCCCGCTCAAAAAGGCGCCCAGCGGCACGTCGCTGATCAGCCGCATCTTGACCGATTCCTTGAGCAGGGCATACAGCTCATCGGTCAGCGTGTTCAACTGTTCCGTGTCGACGTGCCCCATGGGTTCAGCCGGCGGCTTGACCTGCCAGTACGATTTTATCTCCATGCGGCCCCGGCTGAACTCCAGCGTGCACCCGGCCGGCAGCTTGTGTATGTCCCGGTAGATGGAAAGGGGGGAAGGTATGTACTCGAGGGTCAGGAAGAGGTCAAGCGCCTGCGGCTCCAGCTCCCGCGGGACCCGGGGATAGGCCAGGAGCGCCTTGAGCTCCGAGCCGAAAACCAGCGTCCCGTCCCCGAGCAGGGTGTAGTAAAGGGGCTTGATGCCGAGCCGGTCGCGGATCAGGACCAGTTTTTCCCGGCGGCCGTCCCAGATGGCGGTGGCGAACATGCCCCTGAGTCTACCGGCAAACGCCATGCCCCATTCTTCATACGCGTGCAGGACCGCCTCTGTATCGGTGCGGGTGGCAAAGCGGTGGCCCCGGCCCTGCAGCTCTTCCCTCAGCTCCGGGAAGTTGTAGACCTCGCCGTTGTGGGCCGCCCAGACGGTGCCGTCCTCGTTGGACAGGGGCTGGTGGCCGCCCTGAACATCGAGGATGCTGGGCCGCCTCGCGCCCAGCCCGATCCTGTCTGCAGCGAAGATGCCCTCATCGTCCGGTCCCCGGTGGAAAATGGTGCGGCACATGGAAGAGAGGATGTCGCGCACTTCGCCCCTGCCGAACGCTTGACCTGAGAAGCCGCAGATGCCGCACATGATCTCAATCAGGCATGTACACGGGGACGATGTCCACCTCGAACCACGCGCCGAGGTAGCGCCTTTCGTCCTCATCCTCTTCCTCATAGTGGGGTATGGAACCCTTGGCCGCCCGGACAGATAGCTTGTAGAGGTGGATCCATTCGTTCATCCGGAACACCCTGCGGGGCGTGAAGGTCACCGAGCCCCACGCCTTGTACCCCAGGGAGACCTGTTTGGTCTCCCCGGCGAAACTCACGGTCACGGTGTTGGACAGCCGGAGGTTGTTGAGTATCCGGAAGGTGATTTCTTTGATGGGGTACCAGGTCTTGAGCAGCATTTCGGCTTTGTGGGGGCCCCGGGTCCAGAACCCGTGCCGCTCGAGCTCCGAGGTCGTGCGTGGATGGAAGTTGTCGTCCAGGAAATACAGCCAGGCGTATTTGATGCCCACCGACTGGCGGTTCGCAGGCGGATGGGAGTTGGTGGGCAGGTTGTTGATGAGCGTGAGCTCCACCGGCAGGAGCTTGAAAGGGAGGCGCTTGGCATGGGTGGCGGGGAAATGGCTGTGGGGCAGCGGATTTATCAGGATCGGGGCGATGAACAGGGACGCCGCCACCCAGCTCAGGGTGAGCGGCTTGATCTTGACCTCCAGAGGAGCCAGGAAGAAGAACAGGGGATAGATGCTGAGGAAATACCGGTTGGCCAGGGCGCCGCCTCCCCCCGCGTAGTTGTCGGGCATCAAGACGATGAAGATCAGGATCTCTCCGGCCAGGGTGATGAACAGCAGCCACTGGTAGAAACGTTTCCTGCGGGCGAGAAACAGGATCAGGGCCATGATGGCCGGGAAGAAATACCAGGTGATGCCCGAGAACCGGCCGAAGAAATAGTAGAAGAGGTTGGAAAGATAGACCCGGGGGTAGTAGCGGTGCCTTTGGAAGTATCCCTCGGAGGTCATGACACCGGCTTGGGCCGTCTCGAAGGTCAGGTGTTCCTTTTCCAGGGGATACCCGCCCTGTCCGTAAAATGTCTTGCGGTTGCCTCCCTGGTAGTTCCACTCCCCGGTGATCCACTGGTTGATCCCGAACAGGCTGACGGCCACGGCCAGGAAAATAACGATCTTCAGCGCGGCCTTGACCCACCTCTTCTGGACCAGCGTGAACAGGACCAGCGGGCCCATGAGAGCCAGGTTGGGAAGCTTGGAGAAGACCGCCAGGCCGGCCAGGGCGCAGGCCAGGTAATCCGAGGCGTCCGAGAGCAGAAAGTTGTGCAGCTTTCCTCGCGCGGCTTCCTCTGTCCCGGAATCGCCGCGGGTGTGCTTGTAGAGCCAGAGGAAGAGCACGGCAAAGACCAGGAACAGGTTGAAGAAGTCCGGCTGGAGCCAGAGGAAGTACACGGCCGCCACCGAGCCGAACAGGAACGTGAAAATCGAAATAAGGGCCAAGGCGCTCCGGTTGGCGGAGGAGGCATAGGCGAAGCCCATGAGCAGGATCAGCCCCAGGAGGAGGGAGTGAAAGACCAGGAAGCCGTTGGCCTGAAAGAGCTTGACCAGGGGTGCCGTGAACAGCGAATAGGCCCACGACTTGGCATAGTACAGCTTGCCGTCCTTGGCCTTCTTGAGGAAGATCCCTTTGGGGTCGGTATTGAACACGCGGTAGTAACGGATGAGGTCCTGGCGGGTGTATTCGATGTCCCCGTCCTGCGCCAGGCTGTCCGTCATCATGTAGTAGACGGCCTCGTCCGCGAACAGGAAGTTTCTCTGCAGGGCCTGGAGGTTGGAGAAAAGCGCCGCCCCCAGGGCGAACACGAAGATGAGGAGGATGATGGCCTGGAATGTCCGCCTCCGGGTGAGCATGGCTTACCAATACCACACGCCCCCTCAAATTGCAACGCCCGTCCAGTCCACCCCCTCAGTGTTCCCACCCTCCCATTCGCATTCGCAAAGGGCGTTGAGTTTTCCGCGTCCAATCAAGCTTGAACCACCCCCTCCC
>JAUXEH010000457.1 GCA_030620655.1 Candidatus Aminicenantota bacterium
ACCGTCAGATAACCTTTACTCAGGGTGTCTACCATGCCGAAAAGGCCATGGCCCTGGAGCCCGAGAAGCCGGACAGCTACTACTGGCGCGGGGTCAACAACGGTAAATACGGCGAGACACGCGGCGTCATGAAGAGCCTGTCCCTGGTCAAACCGATAAAGAGCGACATGAACAAGGTCATCGAGCTGAACCGGGCCTATGAGGACGGGGGGCCGGACCGCGTGATGGGCCGGGTCTATTTCAAGCTGCCCGGAATTGCCGGCGGCAGCAAGGACAAGTCCCTGGAGCACCTGCTCAAGTCCAAGGAGTACGGTCCGGAGGACGCGCTGACGCGGGTCTATCTGGCGGATACCTATCTTGCCAAGAAAGAAGTGGAGAAAGCCCGGGCCGAGCTGGAATATGTCCTGAATCTCCCCGACGATCCCCTCTGGGTGTCGGCGATAAAGCAGAGCAAAGACCTGGCCCAGGAATTAATGCAGAATAAGAAGCTCAGAAAGAAATAAGGGTGCGGCCGCGCCCTATTCGGCAAAGACCTGTGCGCTGAAGACCTGGACCTCCGCGCCCTTCTCCCAGGCATCTTCCTCCAGGCCGGCCTTCAGGCATCCGTGCCGGAGGAAGGTGTCCCGGTCCCAGTTCCACTCCACAGGAACCTGAGGCAGGAGGAGCCCCCGGCTCAATCCCTGTGTCACGATGATGCCGTGTTCTCCGATGGTGATCTCCGAGACGTTTTCGATCTTCCGGGGAAGGGTGAGCACGGAGATCTCGATCCGGATATCCGGGAGCTCTTCCAGAGTCAGGGGCGGGAAGCGGTGGTCGTGTGTGGCGGCCATGACGGCGGCTTCCACGACGGTGAGGTAGAGTGGATCGTGCGGCAGGGGATAACCGACGCAGCCGCGCAGCTGCTCCTCCCGCTTGAGTGTGACGAAGGCGCCCCGTTTTTCCTTGAGCGCCCCCTCCTCCGCGGCCACCGGGGGCGGTTTCCCGGTCTCGAAATGGTAGCGGATGGCATCGCGGGCCAATTTGAGCAGGAATCTCTGCTGGTCGATGTTGAGCCCGGGATCGCTCATGTCCTTTCCTCCTCCGGCATCATCCCTCTTTCCTTATTTTCAAGGGCAGGAGCCGGAACGCGCCGTCAAAGTCGATGACGGAAGCCCTGAAGCGCGGCTTCGAGCCCGGCCGGCTGTCGATCCCCAGGATAACCTTTCCTACATAGGCGGGGCCCCATTCCCGCTGCTCCTGGCTTTCCCCGGAATCGAAGCTGAAGAATCCCAGGAACGATTCCTGTAGAAGGTCCTGCAGGCTGCGCAGGCGCTCAGGAGACAGGGAGAGCGTGCCCTCGATCGGCAGGATGTGCTCCACGAAAAACCTCTGTCCCCGTTTGTGGCCGTTCAGGATGCCTTGGCCCTTATCCGATATCAAGCGCAAAGCCTCCAGTTGGAGAAGAGCGCCGCGCGAGAGATACACATCCATAAGCTTTTATTATAACAAATCCCCCGGATGCGCAAAACAACTCTGGATCCGGTCCAGTCCTTCCGGTGCTTCTCAGGCTACAGTTTACTCGTCCTTATCTGCTTATCTCGACAGATCCCGCAAGTATCCATCATTTCCAGCGCGAGCACATGCGCCAAGCCTCGCACACCGCCGCCTCCCAGTGCCACACTCACTTTCATGATCGATTTCTCCTCAACATGACAATATAGGCCAACGGTGAAACTAAGCCGCCGCGACAGCGGTCGGCTTTAGTGATTTGTTCTATGTCCTATATTTCA
>JAUXEH010000377.1 GCA_030620655.1 Candidatus Aminicenantota bacterium
AAATATATTTATCAAATAACTAATATCTTTATTGTCGGCATCTTTTACCCTTCGGGCGAGCCGATCTCAGCACATCGACATCGTCGTGGCCCAATCGCTGTAGTTCACTACAGCTCATGAGCCACTTCCTTGTCGCTGCACCAATCTCGGCCCGTGGATAATCCAGGCTGTCTTAAAGTGGCATGATGATTATTGGTTGACCCATGTGGTGATCTGGATTAAAGTTACGGATACATACGATGAGTGACAAGGAAGTATTGGAATTTCCGCGGCGTGAGACGCGGCAGATCGAAGTGGGCGGTGTCAAGATCGGGGGAGGGGCGCCCATCGTCGTCCAGTCCATGACCGACACCGATACCCGCGATATCGACGCCACGGCCGCCCAGATCCGGAAGCTCGAGGAGTGTGGCTGCGAAATCGTCCGGGTGGCGGTCCCGGACCAAGAGGCGGCAGCCGCCATCTCGGACATAAAACGGCAGATCCGGATCCCCCTGATCGCCGACATCCATTTCGACTTCCGGCTGGCTCTCGAGGCCCTGGCTGCCGGTGTGGACGGGCTGCGGATCAACCCGGGCAACATCGGTTCCCGGGAACGCGTCAGGCAGGTGGTCACGGCCGCCGCGGAACGGCAGGTTCCCATCCGGATCGGAGTGAATTCCGGCTCGCTCGAAAAAGACCTGTTGAAGCAGCACGGCAGCGCCACGGCCGAAGCCATGGTTGAGAGCGCCCTTCGCCATATCCGGATCCTGGAGGACCTGGGATTCCAGGCCATAAAGGTCTCGCTCAAGGCATCGGACATCCCGCGCACCCTGCAGGCCTACCGCCGGCTGGCAGAGGAGGTCGACTATCCCTTCCACGCCGGCATCACGGAAGCGGGAAGCCTCCTCTCGGGGAGCGTGAAATCGGCGGCCGGCCTGACCCTGCTGCTGAACGAAGGCCTGGCGGATACCCTCCGGGTCTCCCTGACCGCGCCGCCCGAGAATGAGGTGAGGGTGGCCTTTCGCATCCTGTCCAGCCTGGGGATCCGCCAGAGGGGTCCGGACATCATATCCTGCCCGGTGTGCGGCCGCTGTGAGGTCGACCTCTCCCGCATCGCGGAGGAGGTGGAGCAGAGGCTGGCGTCGCTGGCAGCACCGCTCAAGGTGGCGATCATGGGCTGCATGGTCAACGGCCCGGGAGAGGCCAAGGAGGCGGACATCGGCCTGGCCTGCGGCCGAGGCATGGGTGTCACCTTCAAGGAGGGTGAGGCCTGGCGCAAGCTCAAAGAGGACGAGATCGTGGATGTGCTGGTCGAAGAAGTCTTCCGCCTGGCGGGGGAATGACGCGGCATATCCAATGAAGGGAGCGATATCAGCATGAACAAGGACCCGATCTCCGCTGCGCTGGCAGAAAAATATGCCCGGCTCAAGGCTCTGCTCAAGGAATGGGAGCGGGTCCTGGTCGCCTTTTCCGGGGGGGTGGACAGCACGTTTCTGCTGAAGGTGGCCCATGATGTTCTGGGCGGCGATGTCCTGGCGGTAATCGCCACCTCCGAGACCTATCCGGAAAAAGAGACCCAGGAGGCGGTCCTCCTGGCGGAATCCATGAATGTGCCGTACCGCGTCATCCAGAGCTGCGAGATGGAAAACCCGGATTTTGTCAGCAACCCGCCGGACCGCTGTTATCACTGCAAGATGGAGCTTTTTTCACGGCTGCGGGCCATCGCCGACGAGGAAAACATACCCTACGTTCTCGACGGGGCGAATTTTGAGGACACCGGAGATTACCGGCCGGGCTCGAAGGCAGCGGAGGAGCTGAACGTCCGTTCTCCCCTGAAGGAGACCGGATTTGTCAAAGACGAGATCAGGGAATTGTCCCGCCACCTGGGGCTGCCCACCTGGGATAAGCCGGCCATGGCCTGCCTGTCTTCCAGGTTTCCCTATTACACCAAAATCCATTCCCAGGCCCTGCTTCAGATCGCGCAGGCCGAGGAATTCCTGCGCTCCCTGGGTCTCTCCCAGTTGAGGGTCAGGCATCACGAGAGCATCGCCCGGATCGAGGTCCCCCCCGGGGACATACCCGGATTGGTGGATTCGAAGATAAGGGAAGCCATCGTCGGCAGGCTCAAGGAGCTGGGGTATACATACGTGACGCTCGATCTGGCCGGATACCGGTCCGGCAGCCTCAACGAGACGCTCTCAGAGGATGAAAAAATCCCCAAATAGAACGCTGTCATGGGTAAGCCTGAGGATTCGATCGTAAACCCGCCCGCATTCAAGGGATTCGAACGCAAGACCGTCCTGTACATCCCGGCCGACTCCCACACACGTCCCATCGAGAAGGCTGTGCAGGACATCGCACAAAAAGACCTCGCGCTGCCTATGGGGCGCCTCTACGGTCTGCGCAAAGCCGTGGTCCTCTACGGTTGTATCGGCGCGCCGGCAGCGGTACTGGCCTTGGAAAGCTTGATCGCGGGCGGCGCTGAGGAGGTCATCCAACTGGGTTTCTGCGGCTCGCTCTGCGGCCGTGCCCGCCTCCTGGATGCCCTGGTCGTCACCGAAGCACTCTCCGACGAGGGCACCTCCTCGCACTATTATCCGGAGCGCAAGGAATTTATCCCTTCATTCGACCTTACGGAGTCCCTGGAGCAGACGCTTCGCGCGCAGGGCCTGCCTCTGCTCCCCGGAGCCGTGGTCTCCACCGATGCCCCTTACCGGGAGACTCCCTCCTGGCGCGACCGCTGGCTGGACAAAGGGATGGACGGGGTGGACATGGAAACCTCCGCCGTATTCGCACTGGCCGAATTCCGGGGCGTCCGGGCCGCATCCCTGCTGATCGTGAGTGACGAGCTGAAAGACCTGGGCCACAATCGCGGATTCAACCACCCCAGGATGCCGGAGGTCCTGGCGGAATATTTCATGCCTTTCATCAAAGAGCGGGCCTGATGAGA
>JAUXEH010000037.1 GCA_030620655.1 Candidatus Aminicenantota bacterium
CCGCTTCAGCACGCCCGCCGCCACGAAGGGGAAAAACTGCCGCAGCCAGGAGTATCCGGTCCCGACCACGGGGACATTGGGAAAATTCCGCTGCACTCCGGCGGTGATGGACAGCAGGCGCTTCACACTCTCCAGTGGATGTTCGTCGGGCGGTTGGGCTCCGGGGAGCGGCCGGTCGAAGGGCCTCGTCAGGTGGGGTTTGACATAGGGATTTCCTGCGGTCAGGCTGAAGAAACTCCCGCCCAGAAGAGGCAGCTTCCGGAGCAGGGCCCGCATCTCGGTCAGGTCGATGTCGAGGGGAGAGTCCTTGGCAAAGCCGAAGCCGTAGGGAAACGGGATCCCGTCGAACGCGCTCAGCCGGGAGGTCAGCATGAGCTGGGGCAGCTCGGCGTGGATGCGAAAGAACACCTCGGTGAGGAACCGGGTCCTGTTCTCGAAGCTTATGCCGTAGCGGCTGTGCTCCCGGCTGTATCCGGCCAGCAGTTCGCCGATCAGGTAGCCGTGGCAGCTCTTGATGTCCACGGCATCGAACCCCGCATCATAAGCGAGGCGGGCGGCCTCCACGAAGTCGTCCTGGAGGTAGTCGAACTCCTCGTCGGTGAGCACGTGCACTTTTCCCACCGGACGATCCAAATTGGGGTTGTGAGTGGCCACCAACGGCCGGGGCCGGCCGAAGGGCTTGCTGTAGCGGCCCGAGTGTGAGAGCTGCAGCACGCAGAGAATCTCGTGCTTTTCCCCGAACGTGCGGCGGGCCGCCTCCCGTGTTTTCTCGACCAGACTCCGGAACGAATCCTGGTTTTTCGGCGTGATCATCAGCTGACGGGGATTCGAGCGGCCCTCCTTGGTCACGGTCGTGGCCTCGAACCAGATGAGCCCGCTCCCTCCCTCGCCAAACCGGACATAGCGGCGCTGCGTCAGCTCCCCGGGTGCTCCATCGGGGGAGGCATCCGCCCCTTCCATGGGATGGACCGCCAAGCGGTTGGGAAGAGTCCTGGTCCCGATCTCGATGGGGCGGAACAGGGGGGCCAGGTCTTTTTGGAAGGGCAGCTCGATCCCCAGGTTTTGAGCGGCGCGCAGGAGCTCATGGGATGACGTGTAATCGAAGGGGAGGTGATGCGCCATGTCCGCTCTATTGTATCTGAAATGCCGCCCTCAGCGAAACAAAAAAAAAGGCGCCCCGGATTTTACGGATGCCGGATTGAATTCTGACACCGGATATAAGACAATAGGCCCTAACCTGGATTATTCACGCGTCGAGGTTGCTGCAGCGACGAGGAAGTGGCCCATGAAGCTGTAGATGTCTACCGCGAATGGGCTGCAACGAAGTCGATGTGGTAAGATCGGCTCGCCCGGAGGGTAAAGAATGTCGATGATTATTATGAGTTTTATGAAGGAAAAATCGGCATTCTTTATGAATGATTCAGGTGCCTGGATAATTCACGAGATAAACCACAAATGTGCGATAACCGCCCTCCTTGGCCCGGAGGCAGTACAGGCGGCCGCCCCGCTGCAGGGCGTGAGTGACCAGGCCAAGCGATCCTCCCCTCCACACGATCCCGAGGCTCTGGCGCCCGATGAAGACACCATCGGCATCGAATATGTCGTGAATCCAGGTGTCCGGCTCCGTGCCTGGTTCGAAGGTCTGGACAAAAAGCCGTTCCTCCGCACCCACGAAAAAGGCATGGAAAGGCGGCAGGTACTGCGGGAAGTCGATGCGGACGTGGGGTAGACGCCTCCAAGCCTTATAAAAGGACCGTCTGAACTGTTGGGGATACGGGACCGGGAGGTAATCCTTCCGGATCCTGCGGAGCAGATTCCCGGCCAGATCAAAGACGAGGATCTCGTACCCATGGTCATCCGTCCCCACATAGATCCGGTCCCTGGTCACGGTCCAGTAATAGGCGTCGATGCGGCCGTCTATACGCCCGTCCCGAAAGTCCTTGTCGCCCAGATCATACCGTGTCAATTCCTTTCTTTCATTCAGCCGATAATCGCACAGGACCACCGCGAGTGAATTCTCGCCGGTCGCTTTAGGAGCTGCGATAAAGCGGGAGATCAGATAACTGCCATCAGCGAGCCGGTTGATGTGACGCACATCCGGTTTAAGTGTGATCTCCTCCTGCAAGCGCCCGTCCGTATCATACACCAGCAGTTTGTTACCTGCGGGATCGCGCAGGGTCAGCTCATCGCGGGAATTGATTTGCAGGCGCTGCGCTGCCTGGAGCTCACCCGGCCCCGGCCCCTTGCTTACGAACGACTTCACAAAACGGCCTTGGGGGTCGAACTTGTATACAAAATCCTTCTCTGCGTGATATGCCAGGAGGAACACATTCCCGGAAGAATCCACGGCAAAATCCCGGATCCGGGACAGGCCTCTCTCAACCAGCCGCCCGTCCTCCTCATCCAGGACAAACTGCTCGCGGAGGGCGATGAGGCGCCCCAGGTTCAGGGGAGAGGAGGGGTTCCGGACGACGGTGACGCCGGCCTCTTGGACCAGGCTTCCCTGCCAGCCGCCCTGCTTCTTGACACAGGAGATCATCAAGAGAAAAAGGGCCACGGGCAGAGTTATGGAATAACACACGCATCCTGATCTCATGTGTTCCCCGTCCCGTCCATGTCTTCCGTGTCCATGTTAAATACACCGCGGGAAACGGAATATTCCCGGGGGCGGTCAAACACAAGCGGAGTGGTCGGGCCTCCCTCCCGGATGAACTGTCCTAAGGCTTGGGGCTATGGGATTTGTCATCCCGGGAGGGGGGCCGTTGCATACACATTCATCTATTTAATCCGCAAAGTAACCCATGCGGTGTGTCACCTTGCATCCCTGACGCATGACATCCACCCTGATGTACTTGAATTTTCCGTCTCCGGTGTAATTTTTGGGCGTGTAGTAGAGCAGGTAATAGTTCTCTGAGGCCGCGAGCGCGGCCCTGAACAAAGAGTCCGGATTGGCCGAACTGGCGGCGTAGCCTCCTGTGGCGTTGGAGATCGCGGCCAGGACCTTGAAGGTTTCGCTGCCGGCCTCCCGCATGGACACATCCGGAACATTCTCTGGTATCGGGGACACATGCAGGAAGTGTACGGAGGTAGAAGTGTCTGCGAAGGCCTGGGCGATCTTTGTATGGTCCAGGTACTCTTCCCTGGCGTTGAACTCGATCTCCTGATTGACAATGTCCTGCATATACTGGGTGGCATCGAGCATATTCAGGAGTCGGTCCCACAAATAGGGATCGATCTGAGGGATGAGTTTCTTCTCATAGAACATGAACACGAGGTTCTGCCCATCCTGCCTGTCCAGGTAGCGGGCGAGATCCAGGAGCCTGAGCTCATCCGCCTGGCGCAGGGTCCTTAGGCGGACGGTAAGGCCGACATAATCCACCAGCAGCTTGTTTTTCATGTAAATCAATTCGCCCTCATCCAGCTCCCCTTCCTGCTCGCCCATCAGGATCTGGAAGAACGACCGAAACTCGCGGCTGATCTCGGCTATGTCGGCCAAGGTGCTGCGAAACTCCGAGTTGCCCAGGGCGGCATCGGGGCGCAGCAGTTCCCGGATCTCTTCCTGGATCTCCTCCCTGGTCCGGCCCTCTTTGGCTATGGCCTTCAACCGATAGGTCTTGCTGGGGGAGATCAGGATGAGGTCATCCTCGGGCAGGAACACGTTTTCCATGAAGAACTGAATCGCTTGGTGGAGGCTCTGTGTGTATTTCCGCACCTCAAAAAACAGGTAGAAAGTGCGGGACGTATCCGGTGTAAAGGCCCGTTTTTCATCCCTGCGGGCTACAGTCTTTTTATTGACCAGGTAAACGGCATCGAGCTTCTGCTTCACGCCGTCTTCGTGAACCTCGAAGTCTGCGAGCGTCAGGTCACCGACGAATGTCCCATCATGGAAAACCCTTACCGGGACCTCGATGTTGATGACAGAGGCCGACTCGATCAGGAACTGCTGTGCCAGCATGGTCACTCCGGCCAGCACACAGAGCACGGCCGCTGTGATTCCTTTCATGCACGGTCCATTTTTCCTTTCAGTTGGCATAGTAGCCCTGACGGTGAAGGACGCGGTAATCCCGACCCTTGACCTTGACCACGATATTCCGGAATCCCCCGTCACGGACGTAGGCCTCCGGGGAATAGTACAACAGATAGCTGCGGTCGGTTAGAGAAGAGGCATTGGCAAACGCAGCCGCCGGGTTCTGGGAGGTGTCCACGATCCCTCCGGACGAGGCCGCGACCTGAGAGAACACCTTGAAAACATCCTCGGACTGCTCCCGCATGTAGATGCCGGAGATATTTTCCTGCTGCTTGTTCAGGTAGATGAGGTTGAACAAGATGGATGCATCGGAAAAGGCCTGTCGCAGCTTGGTCACGCTGAGGTTGACCTCCCGGTGGTAAAAATAGAAGAGCTCCCGCAGCTGAGCCTGCACGATATGGTTGCTTTGGGTAAAGGTGAGCAAGCGGTCCAACGCCCCAGCCTCGATCTCGGGCCGGAACTCACGCTGGTAGAAGAAAAACACGATCTTCTGCTCATCCAGCCTCTTCAACTGGGCGGCGAAACGAATAAACCGGCCCTCATCCACCAATCGGAGTTCCTCCAGGTGCTGGAGCGTGTCATGATAGCGGGGCAGCAGATAATCCAGGGTGCTGCTGCTGGTCGAGTCCGAGGATTCCAGGTTGAACATGGTGCGCTCGCTGTTTGTCCCTATGGCCGTCATCGAATGCACGATCTTCTTCAGGTCACGGATCAGGGAGTTGTACTCGGAGGCGCCGATGCTGGTGTCCCTGCGCAGGGCGTTCCGGATGTCCTGGACTAGGGCGTCCCTGGTCTTGACCTCGAAGGCCTCTTGCGACAGCATATAATTCTTTATAGGGGTCATGATCACGACCTGGTCTTCAGGCTGATAGACGTGTGTGAAAAAGTAGTCGATGGCCTCGGTGATCTGGGGATGGAAATCCGTGATCTGAAACAGGAAATAAAACCTGCGCGCCGTATTGGGGCTGAAATCACGCCCGACCTGGCTCCGCTCGATCGCGGTCTGCCTGGTCAGGTACAGGCCCAGGATCTTCTGGGGCTTGCCGTCCTCGTACAGCTCCAGGTCATCTAGCGTCAGGTCTTCGACAAATCGGTCACCGTCGAATACACGCAGAGACACACTGATGTTGACGACGATCGCTTCATGCTGCACAGCCTGAGCGAAGAGCTGCGGTATCAGGAACAGGAGCGCGAGCAGAAAAAAGATGATCACGATATATTTCATTTCGTATTCAATTCCTGACTCCGACGGGCACGGCTGGTTTTTTTCCCTCATCTTCGCTCTCCACCCCTCAATCTACCCGCCATTCTCAGGGAGTCAATCCCCTCCGGCAGGTTTGCATGAAAGCTCCCTCTGATTCCCTTTAATTCCCTGTAATTCCCTATGAAGTTCCAAGGGGAAAGCGTGCCTCGGGCGGGCATTTGAGAAGGGAATCAGGGCATGATATTCAGCGGGAGGCCAGAAGACTGTTGAACCTTGCTTTATCGCGGGGGGTGTCGAAATTCGGGTCCAGGGCAATGTATATCAGGATCAGGTGCTTGTTCCGCTGATACTGAGGATCCTCGACCAGGGCTGAGAGGTGGCGGTATCCTTCCTTGTCCCGGCCCAGGCCGAAATATGCCGATGCCTGCATCAAAGCCCGCTGCCGCAGAACCGGGCCCTCCGGGAAGAAGGCCTCGACTTCACGGAGCAGGCTCTGGGCTTTGTCCTTGTCCGCTTTCCGGCTGGAGATCATGGCCAAGTACAATGCCGAATAAAACCTGAGCTGCAGAGGGGTTCGAATCTCTTCGAAGACCAAACGGCTGACCTCCAGGTCACCGGCAAAATAATAGATCTCACCCATCCGGAAACGGACCCGGCCGGAAGAATCAAAGTGCTTGAGCTGGTCGCAGACCTCGAGGGCCCCGGCAAAATCCAGCCTGAGCATCAGGATCTCCGCATAGTCAAGGTTATGCAGGGCATAGGGATTCAGCCAGTAGCTCTTTTTCATGAAATCCAGGGCCCGTTCCAGGTCGGCCTCGTCTCCTGAACGGCTGAACCGCTGGAAATAACAGCTCCCCAGCAGATAATTCAGCCTCGGGTGGTTGGGAAATTTCCGAATCGCTTCCTCCGCCCGGGCTACAGCATCGGCGAAGGTGCCCTGGTCGAAAAAGGAATCGCGGAGCAGTTTGATCTGTACGATGACGCTGTAGTATTCCGGCAGATCCCGGGCCGCGGACCGGGCGCGGCGGACCAGGTCCTCGGCCATGTCCAGCCATTCCACCCGGGGAAGCCACAAGTTCCGGACATTGTTGAGATAGCACTGGGCCAGCCCCATGTGGGCCAATGGAAACTCTTCCTCAGACCGGATGACCTTCAGGAACAGGGCGGCCGCCAGCTCGTTGGCCTCCTGGGTGTTTTTCTCCAGGAAGTAGTTCCCCTGGGAATATAACTCCCAAGGATCCACATTGTCCTCGGCCAGCCGCTGCAGCGCCCTCTCCTCCTCGGACTGCCGCTCGGCATCGACACTCCCCAGGCTTTTGATCTCATCGAACACGGAAGGATACTCGATCCCGCCTAAAGGTGGCGGGGTGGGAGAGTAAAGGAACCGCCCCCAGATCACATAGACGACCAGGAGGATCCCGATCAAGCCGGCGGCGCCCAAGAGGGCCCCCAGCGGAAGGCGCCGTTTCTGGGGAAGGGTGGTTTCGTTGACATCCCGGTTCTTTGCCCGATCCTGCAGCCACTGGTCGATCTCGGATTTGTAGGCGAAGACATTGGACCGGGAGGATGTGTCGTCGATCCTGTGGATGGGCAGCCCCAATTCCTTTTCCCACCGATAGCAGGTCTTGATGTCGCGCTCGAGATAGCGGGCGATATCTTTCCAGGAATCCAGGATCTCGCTGCTTTTCATTCCGACACATACCCAGCGCGGTGCACCAGCCGATACTGCCTGTCTTTCACTCTCACCTCGATGGACTTGAATTTTCCATCACCAGCATAATAGCTCGGCGTATAATACACCAGATAGTATTGATCCAGCCGACCCACGGCCTCCTTCAACAGCTCGAGTGCTGTGAGATCCCTGGGGAATGAGGCTCCGGATAAAGAGGAGATCGCCTCCAGCCTCCCATAAAAATCCGTCAGATTGCGCGCCTCGATGTCGGTCAAACCGTCCGTCTCCGGCATGTCGAATACCATAAAATGGAGAAGGATGGAGGCGCTGGCAAAAGCCCTGGCCAGACGCTCCTCGTCCACATGGAAATCCCGGTTGTGGAAATTCTGCATGTAGGTCAGGGTCCGAATGACATCCCTCCTTCCCTGGTTGAGACGGATGTAATCGTCCAGTAGCTTGGCGGCAATCCGCGGAAGCGGCTCTCGCTGATAGAAGAAGAACGCGAATTTCTGGCCTTCTTGATACCGCAGCATCTCCACATAGTCGAGCAGGCGGCGCTCGTCGATCTTCCGGAGCTTTTCCACAGCAGTCAGAAGAGAGGAATAGCGGGTGATCACGGCATCCCAGGACATGCCGGAAGGCGGGGCCTGTCCCCCAAGTTCGGGACCCTGCGCGCCCTTGCTATCCGGATCGACGGCCAGTGACACTAGGGCTTTGAGCTCGGCCACAGCGGCCCGGTATTCGGGATTGGAGAGGAGTGTGTCCCTTTCGAAGAGCGCATCCAGCTGACGGGTGAGCTCGGCCTTCGGAATGTTCTGCGGGGCGGTTTTCTTGAGCCGGTAGGCATGCTTGGGAGTGATTATCGTCAGGCTGTCTGAGGGCCTCACAACCTCCTGGACGAAATACCGGACAGAGGCCCGGAGTTCGGGCGTGTAATCCGCGATCTCGAAAAACAAGTAAAAGGAACGGGAGATGTCCGGGACCAAAGAAACCTGCGGGCCCAGGTTGGTCAAGCCTTTCTCGCGGACATGATACACGGCCTCTATCCTCTGGCGCTTCCCGCCCTCATACAGCTCAAAATCATCGAGACCGAGATTGTCGACGAACATCCCCTCCGAGTACACCCGGACCTGGACCGGGATCTGGATGGAGATTTCCCTGAGCGTATCCTGGGCCGAAACCAGCACAGCGAGTCCCAGGAAACACACACCGGAGAGGAAAGGTTTCATCGTGTCACTCCCATTGTCGGCAATCGCATGCGATTTTGTCAACCGCCGCGCCGGACGCAGGGCTCAGCAGTTCATGGTCCTTCCCCAGCAAGAGAAGAGACGGCGAGGGCAGCGTGTTCCATCTCCTCGAGGGTGTTGTAGATGTGGGGGCAGAGCCGGATGCCGGCCTGTTCGCCGCCGAATACGGCCGCCCCGATGGAGTGCTCGTGATACAGTGTGTTCAAGGCCTTTTGCAGGTCGATGCCCGGGGCCGAGAAGACCACGACGCCGCCGGAGTCCTCGGGCCGCAGGGGTGTGTGGAACCGGACTCCGGGCACATGTTTCAGGAGCCGTGATTTCAGGGCCGCGGCCAGCCGCTTGATCCTCTTCTCGATGCGGGTCACACCCAGGGTGGAGTGGAACTCCACAGTCGCGGCCATGGCCGCGATGCGCGCGTCATCCCGCTGTCCCAGCGTCTCGAACTTTCGCGCGTCCTCCTCCAGGTCCTGCGAATAGCCCACGCCCACAATGGAGGGCCAGAGGCCGGGGATCCGCTCACGGCGGACGTAGAGCACGCCCACTTCCCTGGGCCCCACGAACCACTTGTGCGCGCTGCCGGTGTAGTAATCGCAGCCCAAATCGTGCAGGTCCACCTTCTGTGAACCAAAGGTCTGGGCCCCGTCGATGTGAGTCAGGACGCCGCGTTCCCGGGCCATCCGGCAGATGGCCTGGGCCGGCAGGGCCACACCGCTGAGATTGGACAGGTGGGAGAGGCACAGGACCCGGGTGCGGCCGGACAGGGCGTCACGGAACGGCCGGATGAGCTCCTCTACGCTCTCGCATGCGGGAGGGATCTTCACCCGCTTGACCTCGAATCCGTAGCGTTCCGCCCGCACATCCCAGGCGATGTTGGCGGTGGGGTGATTCTCGTCCCAGATGACCACCTCGTCACCGGGCTTGAAGGTCAGGCCTCCGATCACGATGTTGTTGCCCTCGCTGGTGTTTCGGGTGAGTGCGATCTCATCGGAATCGGCCCCGAGATACCCGGCCAGGGCCTCGCGAGACTTTTCCCGCAGGCCGGAGAACTTGCGACGATTGACGGAGGAGGGATCGCGGTCTATGTCCCGGGTCAAGGCGAACACCATCTGCTGTACCGGATAGGGTGAAGGGCACAGGTTGGCGGCGTTGAGCATGATGAGTCCCTCTCGCAGCATGAACTGATTTTTGACCAGATGCCAGAAGGCCTCATCTCCGGCATCTTCCACGGGCATGTGGCGGGCGGCATTCTCCAGGGATGCCGCCGGATCCCCCCACACATGTCGTGGGAGCACGGCCGCAGCGGCCGCGGTCCCCAGAAGCTGCTGCATGAAGCGCCGGCGCGGCAGGCCTTCCACGTCCTGCGGGAATTGAGCGATGTCCTGAATTCCATCTTTTGTCATACGCATCTCCCCCTTTCCAGGCGTTCGAGTATTTTTTTATTATAACTAAAATCCCTCACAATTTCCTCTCAAAAAGTCCTTAACCTTGAACCCGGGCATCATATCTGGTGTCACTTGGCTCCATCAAATTCTGGGGAGCAAGAGCTGCCTCCCTACACTATTCCGTTCAGGCCATGTCCCGGATCTCGCGGAGCTTGACCGATACCCTCTTGGCGGAGATGGGGAAGGCGGTTTTGAGCTCCGGCGCGAACAGCGAGACCTTGAACTCCTCCAGCATCCAGCGCAGCTCGCCGATGGCGGCCCGCTTTTCCGAAGACGCTTCACAGTCCGGTTCATTCCGGAGCGCATCCAGGGCCTGGATGAAAGGCTGCGCCTGGCCGGCCTTGCTGCGGTCCTTGGCCGGCTCGATCCGGGCCCTCTCCGCCCTCAGGGCCAGGGCCTCCAGATAGCGGGGGATGTGCCGGAGCCGACCCAGAGAGTAAACCAACAGGAAATTCTCCGGCAACAGGTCTGCCAGGTTTTGCTTCAGTTCCTCATGGAACTCCAGCCCGGAGGGACCGCTTCCGGCGGCCTCGGCGATCCCGGTCAGGATCATTCTCACGCGTTGGTAGGCCGGGAGTATCTCACCCACGGCTCGACTCAGCAGGTGTCCTTTCTCATTCAGCTCCCTGTTCAGCCCTTCGGAATAGTGTTCGAATTCTTCCCGGCTCCGCAGGTCCTTCTGCATCGTCTCCCTGAGGAGGGCCTCCAGCACGGCCTTCTCCAGGGCGTTTCTGCCCCCAAAATACAGCGCCAGCCTCTCCATTTCTTCCGGCAGGGCCAAGTACGGCTTCAGGAACTCCAGATCCTCCCCGAAGCGAAGCGCCAGGAGCACCCGGACACCCCGGCGGTGCGTCTCCCGGGCCTCCTCCCTGGAGGAGGAAAGCTTAAGATCCACTCCCTGACCCGAGGGCTTCAGCCCGGGATATGCCATCACGAACGGGCCCACAGGTACACTTTCCGGCAGGGCATCGAAGTCCCAGCTGGTCAAACCCTGTTTCTCCCATTTCTTCCGGGCCTCCACCCATTTTTCCGAGGAGGCCGGCACCCGGGTGTCCCATTTCTTTTTTTTCAAGGCGGCCAAGTCGCGGCTGGCGGCCATCTCCCTCTCATCCGGGCCGATCACGGCGATCCGAATTCGCAGGTGCGCGGGGATGTCAGCCTCGGCCCAGGCATTTGCCGGGATCTCGGCCCGGAAGCGGCGGCGGACAAAGTCGGCCAGGGATTTGTGCAGGGACACCTCTCCGGGTTCGAGCTCCGCGAGAATTATCTCCGTCTTTTCGGAAACGGGTACCAGGAGCTTGCGGTAGCGCTTGGGAAGCCCCTTGACCAGGGCCGTGATCTTTTCGCGGAACTGGCCGGGCATCCCCCACTCCAGGGCCTCCTCCGGAACCCGGGCGATCTCCATGCCGGGAATCTGCAGGGTGACCCCGTCGTCCACTTCACCGGGCTCGAAGCGATAGAAGACGGGCAGACGGAGGTCCCCCACCTCGAACTGATCGGGGAAGCCGGCCAGCTCATCCTCATCCGGGAACGACTGCAGGACATCCGCCTCGCTCATCCTTAGAAACCGATCGCCTTTCCGGTCCTTGATGTACTTCCTCAGGCTGCGGTCGTCGGTGATCCCGGCCAGCTGCAGGGAATAGAACTCGGCCAGGACATCCTCTCCCACCAGGATGCCCCGCCGCCTCAGTTTTTCCTCGGAGCGGGAGAACCGCTTCAGGAGCTCCAGGTTGTGCCGGAGGAATCCGGGAGGGTCCTCGAGCTCGCCCTCCACCAAGGCGGAACGGACAAAGATCTCATGGGCCTCTTCGGGATTTATACGGCCGTAAGAGACTTGCCGGTCGGAGACGATCTCCAGCCCGAAGAGCGTGACCCGCTCGAGGGCCCGCACCTCGCCCCGTTCCCTGTCCCAGCGGGCCGCGGAGTAGGAGGTGCGGCAGAGCTCACCGCCCAGGGCCTCGAGCCAGGCCGGATCGATACGGGCCGCGGAGCGGGCGAACAGGCGCGAGGTCCGGACCATCTCCGCCGCCACGATCCAGGGACGGCGCTTGCCGAAAAGGGCGGAGCCGGGAAACACCATGACCTCTCGGCTCTTGGCCGCGGTGTAGAAGTTCTGCTCCTTATTGACGGCGATATTGGAAAGGTAGCCGCTCAGGACGGAGCGGTGGATCCCTGCGTAGAGGCCCTTGTCGATCTCCACACGCCCGCGCCGCCCCAAGGGGATCTTCTGCTCCTGCAGGATGGCCAGGATCTGATCGTGCACGTGCACCCATTCCCGCATGCGCGAGAAGGACAGGAAGTGCCCATCACAGAAGCGGCGCTGCTTCCGGCGCGAGCCCAGTTTTTCCAAGGTGTCGTGGTATCGGTCCCAGATGTTGAGCAGGGTCAGGAAGTCCGAATCCGGGTGCCGGAACGAGGTGTGCATGGCATCCGCCAACTCGGTCTTATCGGGCGGGCGCTCGCGGGGATCACGGATGCTCAGGACCGCCGCGATCACGGCCACCTCGCGCAGGCAGCCCTCCTCCCGGGCTTCCAGCAGCATGCGGGAGATCTTGGGATCCAGGGGCATGCGGGCCATGAGGCGCCCCTTCCCGGTGAGGGCATACTCCCTCTCCTGCCTGTGGATGGCGCCCAGCTCTATCAGGGTATCGTAGCCGTCCTTGATGTTCTTGGGCTTGGGCCGGTCTACGAAGGGGAAATCCGCGGGATGGCCCAGCCGCAGGCCGATCATGCGCAGGATGACCTCGGCCAGGTTGGCGCGCAGGATCTCGGGCGGGGTGAAAGGCAAGCGGGAGGCATAATCCTTTTCAGAGTACAGCCGGATGCAGACCCCCTCCGCCACGCGGCCGCAGCGGCCCGCCCTCTGGTCGGCGCTGCTGCGCGCGATGGGGCTGACCGGCAGGCTGTTGATACGCGTGCCGGGCTGATACTGCGATATGCGGGCCAGCCCCGTGTCCACCACATACCGGATCCCGGGGATGGTGAGCGAGGTCTCGGCCACGTTGGTGGCCACAACGACCTTGGCGCCCTTGACATGGTACACCTTCCCCTGCTGGGTCCCGGGGAGGCGCGCATAGAGGGGAAGCACGGTGGTCCCGGGATACCTTCGCCCCTCGATCCGCTCGCAGGTTTCGAGGATGTCCTGCTCCGTGGGCATGAAGACCAGGATGTCGCCAGGCTTCTTCTTCTCCTTGATGAGGTCGATGGCCTTGGCCGCCAGGTCCACATAGTCGAGGTCGTCGGTCCTCCCGGGGAAGGAGCCGGCCGGGCGGTATTCCACCTCCACCGGGTACTGGCGGCCGCTCACCTCGATGACCGGGGCGTTCCCGAAGGCCCGGGAAAATTTTTCTGTATCCATGGTGGCCGAGGTGATGACGAGCTTCAGTTCCGGCCTCTTCTCCAGCAGGGTCCGGGCGATGCCCAGCAGGAAGTCGATATTCAGGCTGCGCTCGTGGGCCTCATCGATGATCAGGGTGTCATACGCATCCAGGAAGGGATCGGACTGGGTCTCGGCCAGCAGCATGCCGTCGGTCAGGATCTTGATAAACGTTTCCGGAGAGGACCGGTCGCGGAAGCGGATCTTGTAGCCCACGGAGAGGCCCAGGTTTTCCTTGAGCTCGGAGGCGATGCGGTGGGCGATGGTGATGGCGGCGATCCGGCGCGGCTGGGTGCAGGCGATCTGGCCGGAGATTCCGCGGCCGGCCCTGAGACACATCTTGGGGAGCTGTGTGCTCTTCCCGCTGCCCGTCTCCCCCGATATGATTACAACCTGATGATCCCGGATAGCCCGGACGATCTCGCCCGCGCTGGCGGAAATCGGCAGTTCATCAGGAAAAGAGACTCGAGGGATCCGCTGCGCGCGGGCCGCCCGTTCCGTGACAGAGTCGGCCAGCCGGCTCTCCAATGCGGCCAGTACGGCGAGCAGGTCTGCTTCGGATCTGTTATGCCCTGTCTTCTGCAGCTTGTGCAGCCTGCGGCGCAGCAAAGACCGGTCCCTGAGCATGGCATGGGGGAGCTGCGAACGCATCCGGTTGATAAGGGCACGGATGGAAGCACCCGTCTTTTGTTTTTCCATGAGCGGGCAGGAGGACGTGTGTGCGGGGGCGCCGCGTGTACGCTATTCGTCTTTTGTTAGCTCGTCCGAGGCCTCGTCCGGTTCGCTGTCGTCGGATTTTTTCCAGGTCTTGACGCGATCGCCCATGTCCTTGACCACAGGCTTGACGGATTCGCTCCACTTCTTCAACCGTGCAGAAAGCTCGTCCATGGGGCCCTCGACCGCATCGCCCAGCTCCTTCATTTTTTGACCCAGATTCGACAGGGTGGGGCGGATGGCATCGTCGAAATCGCGCAGCTTTCCCTCCGCTTTGAAGAGG
>JAUXEH010000158.1 GCA_030620655.1 Candidatus Aminicenantota bacterium
CCCTCTTCCCGGGTCATGACGTAGAGCCTCCCCTCGTCATCGGTCATGAGGTAACGGCAGGGATGCCAGTGCCTGCGGAAGGCGACCTTCTGCCGTGTTAGACTGTCTTCGGAATATTGGCTGAGATAGGATTCTTGAAAGTCGGCCGTAACCCTGACGGGCTTGTACTCTTTCCGGATCTTCCGTACCAGGGCGCCTTCCAGATCAAAGACCCGGATCTCGTAATCCCGCTCCGGATGTACCACAAAGATGAGGTCTTGGGATGCGGCACACACCAGATCGCCCCTGGGGACGACGAACCGGACTGCCACTTCCGGGGGGGACCAGGCGAAGGCGTCGAGCTCGGCGGACCGTTGGTACAGGACATTGGCCAGCCCGACATGATCGATCCTCTGCTTTTCCGCCATGTTCTCATCCTGCCAGCGAATCAGGAAGTTCCCGTTCCGCAGCATCTGCAGGATCGAGAAGCGCTGCTGGGTCTCCATCTCCCGGATGAATTCGCCGTCCAGGGTGAACAACTGGAACTTGGTCAGGCCGGGATCCTGGGCCATGAGCGTACTTTCACCCCAGACCTGCACCGTGCCGCCGAACAGGAACTGCCCGGGCCCTTCGCCTCGTGGGGCAAACGACTTGATGAATGTTCCCTGACCGTCGAACTTGAAGATGAAGTTTTCCCTGCTCTGCCAGCGGATGAGATAGATGTTGCCTTCGGCGTCGACATCGAACGCATCGATGTCGATGAGGCCGGCCTCGATGATGACATGGTCTTCGGTGTCTAGGGAGAAGAGCTTGGAGATCTGCAGCTCTTGAGGC
This sequence comes from Candidatus Aminicenantota bacterium, assembly GCA_030620655.1. Classification (GTDB taxonomy): domain Bacteria; phylum Acidobacteriota; class Aminicenantia; order Aminicenantales; family Aminicenantaceae; genus JAUXEH01. The sequence goes on from JAUXEH010000158.1 coordinate 814, forward strand.
TCTCCTTCCAGCCGGTAGGGCTTCAGATGGTTGAGCACGACCTCCACGCCCTCTTCCATGGATTTTTCAACCTCGAGGGGAGGAGAACCGCAGCAGGCAAGGATCGGAATAATCCATAACCAACAGGGCATTTTTTTCATGAGAGCCACCTCGGATATGCTAGCGCATTCCACCGAGGGAGTAAAGGAACGGGATTGCTGAAGTAGAGTACCGGAGCCGTCACCGAGTCCTCACTCGGTGCGCAGGGAGTTCACCGGGTCGGCCTGGGCGGCTTTTATGGCTTGAAAGCTCACCGTGGCGAGCGCGATCCCCAGAGCGGCGGCCCCACTGAGGATGAACGGCAGCGGGCTGAGTTTGATCCGGTAGGCAAAATTCTCCAGCCAATGGTGAAGAAGATAGTAGGCCACCGGCCAGGCAAACAGGTTCGCGAGAAGCACCCATCGGGTGAACTGCCGGGACAGCAAAAAAACGATTCCGGCCGTGCTTGCTCCCAGGACTTTCCGGATGCCGATCTCCTTGATCTTTCTAGAGATCACGAACGAGGCGAGGCCGAAAAGACCCAGGCAGGAGACGGCTGAGGCGAGGCCGGTGAATATCGTGATGAGGATCCCGGTTCGTTCCTCGGTCCGGTAGAATGCGTAATAGGCATCCTCCAGGTAGCGGTAGTTGAAATCCGTGAAAGGCAGGACATCCTTCCAGGCCGATTCCATGAATCGGAGCGTCTCTTCCGGGTTGTCGGGCCTAATCTTCACGGCCAGGGTCCCGAACATCTTGGGATTTATATCGATCAGCATGGGACTGATCTTATCGTGTAGAGACTTGACATGAAAATCTCGGACCACGCCGATGACCGTTTTCTCCGAATTATCTGCCAGGATCAGCTTTTCTCCGATGGGCTGTTCCAGCCCCAGCACCTTGACGGCCGTCTCATTCAATATGACGCTTTCCTGGTCATCTAGGGTGAGCTCGCTCGAGAAATCCCGGCCCTGCATCAAATCCAAGCCCATGGTTCCGACATATCCGAAGTCTCCGGGCAGGACCTGGAGGGAATGAGAGTCCTCTGCGGCGGATCCCGGTCTTCGGATGGACATGCGGAACTGGCTGTTGACTCCGGGTACGGTATAGGCGCCGGAGACATGGATGACATTCGTGCTGCTGAGGAACCTGTCCCGGAGGACGGGATATTTCTGCTGCGCTTCCTGGTCGCCGTAGTTGAGCTGTATCAGCACGACTCCGTCTTTTTCGAATCCCAGGTCCGAGTTCTTCATGAAGTCGATCTGTTGACGGATGGTCACGGTGCCCAGGATGAGGAGGATGGAGATGCCGAACTGCGTGACGACCAGGACCTGACGGAAGGACGACCTCCGCCTTATCCCCTGGCCTCCCCTTTTGAGAATATCGACCGGTCGAAACCTGGAGAGGAAGAAAGCGGGATAGCCGCCGGCCAGTATGCCGACCGAGATCACGAGCAGGAAAACGATCCCGTAGAGATAGACAAAGTGTGTGGACCCGAGCACAACCTCAAGATCCAGCAGGGAATAAAAACTGCGGCTGAGGAGGCTGAAAAGATACAGGCCGAGCAGGGCTGCGATCAGCGATAGCAGGGTGGACTCTACCAGGAACTGCTGGATCAGCTGCCCTCGATCCGCCCCCACGACCTTCCTCACGCCCACCTCTTTCATCCGGTCCAGGAAACGGGATGAGGACAGGTTCATGAAATTGAAGCATGCGATCAGAAGGACGAGGATCGAGGCGGACAGGAAAAGAAAGACATAAAGCCGGCTGCCCTTGGGGCCTATGTCCCCGCGGGAGAGGGTGTCCCAATGAATCTCTGAGAGAGGCTGTAGGGACAGAGTCATCTTGCGGGAAAACCATTGGCCCGCGTTCTTTTCCAACAAACCATTCAGCCTGTGTTGGGCATTCTCGATGGAGGCGTTCTCTTTGAGGAGTAGATAGCTGTAGTCGTCTCCCCACACGTTCCAGGGGCTGTCCGGGTAGTCTCCCCGGGCCTGGGCCGTGGAATATGAGATCAGGATCTCGCCGTTGAGGTGCGTGTTGGGCGGCAGGTCTTCCATGATGCCGGTGATCATGCAGGGGTCTTCGTTGAGCAGCAGTGTTTTCCCGGTCACCTCTTCGGTCCCAAAATATTTGGCTGCCACCTTCTGTGAGAGGACAACGGAGAACGGCTCGGCCAGGGCTGTCTTCTTGTCGCCCTCGGTGAGGTTCCAGGTGAAGATCTCGAGGATTTCCGGATCCGCATAATAGACGTTTTCCTCTTCGAAGGCTCGTCCGCGATCGTCTGTGAGCACAGCATTGAGCACGCTCCTCACCCGCGCCGCCGCATCCACCTCCGGCATCTCTGTGCTCAGTACCGGGACGACCCCGGGTACAGACGCGGCGAACCTGCGGGTGTTCCCCGCTTCCCCCCATTCCGCTGTTATCCGGAATATCCTGTCCTTATGCGCATGGAAATCATCGTAGCTGACTTCACTCACGACGAACATCAGCATCACCAGACAGGCGGTCATCCCGACCGCCAGGCCGGACACATTGATGAGCGAAAAGGCCTTGTGCCTGATGAGGTTCCTGACGGCGACCTTGACGTAGCTCTTGAACATGAGGATCCTCCATTGTGCCGTAAGCCTGAGATAAAAAAGGGCGGACAGAAATGTGTGCCACAGGGCCCAGAGGAGGGCGATCACAGGGCCGTGCTTCTCCGCCGTACCGGCGTACTCGATCTCTAGGTCACGAGAGAACGCAAACATGTCTTCATAGAGGCGGAGGCGGGCCAGGATCTTTGAGAGAAATTTCGGCAGGCGTCTCGATGGCTGGTTCATGTTGTCATGTTCCCGCATATACCTGAATAATTCATAAAGAATGTCGACAGTTCACGTAACACATGTAATATCACTCGACTCATGAATTATCCAGGATAACTATTTTTAATAAATACATATATAGGGTAATACGCAGATAATACAGAAAAGTTGCATGAAGATCGTGAGAATCCGACCAGGAACTGAGATAAGCAAATGTGGGGCGACAGGCGTACTACAGAATGTGTGGTATGAAGTCAAATCCGAAAAAAGGAGGAGTAAGCATTTTTAAAACCGGGCTGACGTTCCAGCTTGCATGGCTGTTGGCCATCCTGTGTATGACGCCTGTATGGGGCGAAAAAGTCGCTGATCTGCCTGAGCTCAACAGGCCCGGATCCATGGCCGTCGCTGATTCGGTGCTCTACATCTGCGACATGGAAGTCATCCATGTCTACTCGATGGATCCGTTCCGGTTTGTCCGGACTATGGGTCGGGGGGGTGAAGGGCCGGGGGAGTTCAACTCCGCGCCCCATCTGGCTGTTCATCCCAATGGTCTGTTCATCAACGCCATGGGAAAGATCATGACTTTTTCCGAGGCCGGGGAATTCCAGACGCAGACAAAGATTCCCTTTGTCTACTGGTACGTCTTTTATCCACTCATGAAGTCCGGGGATAATTTCGTCGGCCTTCCCCTGAAGAGGATCGACGATACCTCGAAGTTCATCCACACGGTCAACCTTTACGATCCTCAGCTCAAGCTGATCGCCGAATTCTACCAGGCAGGTCCCCCTGCGCTGCTCCCTCCTCCTCGCCCGGGAGGGAAGATCGTAAAAACCGACTATCAGGTCATCCCGGACTGCCTGGAAGTCTCGGTTCATGGAGGCCGGATCTATGTGGCGGACTCCCGCCAGGGATTCACCATCGCCGTGTTCGATGGAGCTGGGAAGCATCTCTTCGATTGGGAAATAGAATATACGCACATCAAGGTGTCGGAGGAGTTCAAGAGACAGTTCTGGGAGGAGACACGAGCGTCAGACAACTGGGAACAGCTGAAACAGCGGTTCAATTATATCATCCGAGATCACTACCCGGCGTTTTTCAGTATGAAGGTCCAGCAGGGGAGGATGTATCTCACGACCCATGCCCAAAAGGACGGTATGCACGAGGTCGTGGTTCTCGATCTGCAGGGCAACATCCTGAAGCGCGCCTTTGCCTGCCCGCTCGATCCGGAGGTCAGGCTGCTCCGCGGAATTGCACCCTTCAGCAACGAATATGTGATCCGGGACGACACCTTCTACTATCTCATCCTGAACGAGGATTCGATGCTGTATGAGTTGCACGCCCACGCCATCGACGAATAGCCTCGGTTTCCGACTGAGTGGGGGGAACAGTCACTATCTTTGCCGATGGCAAACAGGTGCCTCCGGCCGCGGATGAAGAGCGTCTTATGGGAGACGGCCGGCGAGGCCATGCAGACCTCATCCATGGTGTTGGTGGCGAGGTGCTCGTACCTCGGCCCGGCCTTCACGATGTGGACGCTGCCGTATTCATCCGTGAGATACAGCCTCCCGTCCGCTGCCACGGGCGAGGCCGAGTAGGAGCCGAGCTCGCCGCCGATCTTTTCCCGATACTTCTCTTCGCCTGTCTCAGCCACGTAGCAGGTGAGGATACCGCCGTTGTCCGCGACGTAGAGAAGCTTCCCCAGTATGAGAGGCGTGGGCTGGTAGGAGCCGCGCCGGGGATAGAACCAGGGGATGTACGCGTTGGAAGATTCGTTCCTGGCGAGCGAGACATCCCCCTCGGCGTCCAGGCGGATGGCGTAGATGGGGCGCATTCTCCCGTGGGCATTGGTGATGAAGACCAGGCCGCGGGACACGACCGGGGTCGGGCAGGGAACGTCCCCCCCGCCCCTCATCCACCAGATCGCCTTCCCGGTCTCGACGTCGTAGCCCCCAATGTGTTTGTAGCCGTTGACGATCACCTGTGTACGCTCCCCGGACCTGTGGACCGTGGGCGTTCCCCAGGTCGGGTTCTCGTCCCTCAGCGTGCGCCAGATGTCTTTCCCGGATCCAAGATCCAGGGCGGTGATGAAGGACTGGTTGTTGACATCGCACAAGACGATGACCTTGTCTTGGTATATGATCGGAGAACTGGCGAAACCCCATTGGACTTCGGGCGCGTTGAAGGCGCCGGCATCCAGATAACCCATGTCCCTGGTCCAGAGCAGCTTCCCATCGAGGTCATAACAGTAGAGACCCTGGGACCCGAAAAAGACCAGGAGGTGTTTCCCATCCGTGGCCGGCGTGCAGTTGGCGTGGCTGGATTTGATGTGGCGCTTGACCTTGGGCTTTCCCTTGTAAGCCGTCTTTTCCCAGAGGATCTCCCCGCTGTCCCTGTCCAGGCAAAACACCTGGTAATGATGGTCATAGTCCTCGGGGTTGTCCGGGCTCTCTCCGTATCTGCCGACCTTGAGATAGGCCTCCTTCCCTTCTGCCACCGCAGTGGTCACAAAGACCCGGTCTCCCCAGACAACGGGGGAAGAATGCCCCAGGCCCGGGATTGCCGTCTTCCAGCGGATGTTGCTTCCGCTCTTAACATCCCACTTCAGGGGGAGGTCCTGTCCCGCTGCCACACCCGCCGCGTTGGTCCCGCGAAACTGGGGCCAGTTCTGTACTGGATCGTCGGCGCGTGCAGCGGGCAATGATGCGCCTACGACCAGAAGCAAGGACACAAACACGAAAAACCAAGTCCGTTTCCACCAGGTCTTCTTCATTAGAACACCTCACTTATGGGGATTATACGGTTCCGCCGGAAAAAAGATACAGGGAGGAAAGAAATTGGTGATTTATTCTGAAAATCAGAAACTTTTCTCGCTCCCAGTCGTATATTCCTATATCCTGGATGCATCAATCCGAGGGAGAGCTGAATGGACATGCTGACAAAACTGGAGGAACTGGTGCTCATCGCGGTGCTGAAGCTGAAGGATCGTGCCTACGGCATCACGATCTACCAATATGTGGTGCAGAAGACCGGGAATCAGGTTGCGGTGAG
>JAUXEH010000318.1 GCA_030620655.1 Candidatus Aminicenantota bacterium
CACCGCCTATGTGGCGGGGCGACGCGCCGGATTCTGCCCGGAAGAACTGTCGGAGGCCCGGGAATTCCACAACGTGTACGAAGAAACCAAGTGCGGTGCCGAACAAAGGGCCTTCGAAGCCTGCTCATCGGCCGGAATTCGCCTGAACATTTTCCGCCCTTCCATCGTGTTCGGTGACTCTCGAAACGGGCGAAGCTTCCGCTTCACTGCCCTGTATTATCCAGTTAAACTCATCAACTACATGCGAGGTTTGTACTTGCAGGATATCCGCGAGGACGGAGGCCGGCATGCCCGCGCCATGGGAATCTGTCTCAGGGACAGCGGGGCTTTGTCTTTACCCATCAGGATCGAAAACAGCCGGGACGGGAGCATGAATGTCATCCCCGTCGATCATTTTGTGGAAGCCACCATGGCGCTTATGGGGCAGAGCCGGGAGGGCGACATCTTCCACATCGTGAATCCCCGGCCGGTTCCCTTGGACCGGATCATTGACTTTGTTCAGCGGTTTCTTAACCTCGAAGGGATCGAGTCCGTTTCGCGGGAGGAGTATGCAGAGTCTCCCCCGAGCCCCCTCGAGATGCTCGTTCGTAGGCAGTTGGGTGCCTACCTGCCCTACATGCAGGACCGGCGTGTTTTCCTGCGGGAAAAAGCCGGGGCCATTCTGAAGGCACAGGGAATCGCGTGTCCTGATTTCGACTACCCGTTGTTCGAGCGGTGCATAACATACGCTTTGGAAGCGGATTGGGGAAAAAATCAGTGAGGCTCAACGGTATCCGGATCGATGTGGATCAGGACATTGACCGGTTTGGACAAATCGCTCTGGATGCGTTTCTCGATCCTGAGGGAAATGTCATGGCCTTCCTGAATGGACAGCTGTGCATCCAACAACATGTGAAGATCTACAAAAAGCTCGCCTCCCAGCTTCCGGGTGCGTAAGGCGTGCCACCCGCAGATCTCCTCTTCCGCGGCCAGGATCGCCTTGATCACTTCGATGGATTCATGGTCCGCGCTGTGTTCGGTCAGCTCCACCAGACCCTGGTATAGGAACTTCAGGCCCACACCCAGGATCATGAATCCGACGACGATGGTGGCGGCGAGGTCCGCCATGGCCCAGCCGAGGAGTCCCACGATCCCTCCGGCAAAAACGGCGATAGAGGAGAAGGCATCCGAACGGTGATGCCAGGCATTGGCATACAAAGAAGCGCTACGGGTCTTTTTGGCCATTCTGCGCGTGACCTGGAAGACCACCTCCTTGGACACCACAGATATGCCGGCAATCACCAACACCAGAGCACCAGGGAACCTTCCTGCCCCTTTGAGCAGGGATTGAGCGGCCGCCCAGATTAAACCTGCGCTTACTGCTATCAGAACCAGTGAGATCAATACCGCCGATACGGTTTCGAACTTCTGGTGACCGTAGGGGTGGCTCTCATCCGCAGGCCGGTTGGAGAGCCGGGATCCTATGACAACGACAAAATCCGTAGCTAAGTCGGACAGCGAATGGATCCCGTCCGCGATCAAAGCGGTGGAGTGGATGAGGATCCCGGATACGATCTTGAGCGCCATAAGCAGCAGGTTCAGCAGTGCCCCCCACAGCGTGATGGACCGGATCCTGCGGTCCCGTTCGCGGAAGCTATCGTGCGTCATGGTCAGATGAGTATTATAATACAAGAAAAGGGGGACAAGTAAAAATGGGGACAGTTGCAAAAAACAGGCATTGTCCCACAAAAAACATGGGACAGGCACAAATTTCCCTTTAGGAAAATTGAGCCAGTCCCGTTTTTTTTATAAGATGGGTGCATGACATTCCTGAAATCCCCCCGCTTTCAGAAGTATCTCCTGCCGGGTTTCGTGTTCCAGTCCGTGACCATTGGCGGCGGCTACGGGACCGGAAGGGAGCTGGTGGAGTACTTCCTAAACAACGGTCCGGTCGGAGGCCTGCTGGGGATGGTGCTGGTGACAACAGTCATATGGTCGGTAATCCTGGCTGTAACCTTTGAGTTTGCCCGGGTATTCAAGGCCTATGATTACCGCACTTTTTTCAAAAAACTGCTGGGGCCGTTCTGGATCCTGTTCGAGATAATATACTTCATCCTGCTGTTCATTGTGCTGGCTGTCATCGGTTCGGCGGCGGGCATCCTGCTCGAGGCCAATTTCGGGATTCCCTACATCTTCGGCGTCGTTATCATGCTGGCGGCAGTGGGCTTCCTGACCTTCAAGGGCAGCGGCCTGATCGAAAACTTTCTCTCCATCTGGTCGCTGCTGCTCTACGCAGTCTACATCACTTTTTTGGTTGTGGCGTTCATCAAATTCGGCCCTGCCATCAAAAGCAGCCTGACTTCGGGGAACATAGGATCCGGCTGGATCCTGGGCGGCTTCAAGTATGCGCTTTACAATCTGGGAATCATCGCGGCTGTCCTCTTCTGCCTGAAGCACATCCAGACCCGCAAACAGGCGCTGATCGCAGGGCTTTTGGGCGGTCCCATTGCCATCATACCGGGACTTCTCTTCTACATCGCCGTCGTGGGATTCTATCCAGAGATCCTACCAGTGGAGATCCCGGTGGTGTATGTGCTCAACAAAGCCGGCGTTCCAGCGCTGCTCATCCTCTTCCAGATCGTGCTGTTCGGCACCCTGGTCGAGACCGGGACAGGTTTTATCCACTCGGTCAATGAGAGGCTGCGGTCGGCGCTTCGTGCCAGGGGGAAAGACCTCAAGCAGTGGCAGCGGCCGATGGTGGCTGTCATCATCCTGCTCATCGCCTTTGGGCTCTCGACCTTCGGGCTGATCGACCTCATTGCCAAGGGCTACGGCACCATCAGCTGGGGATTCTTCGTGGTGTTCATCATCCCACTGATGACGATCGGGATCTACAAGATCGCTTCGGCCCGCCCGCAGGGTAAAGAATGTCGATGATTATTATAAGTTTTATGAAGGAAATATCGACATTCTTTATGAATAATTCAGGCTAGATGTATTCGATGGTGGCAGGAGGCTTAGGAGGAATCTCGTAGGCCACGCGGACGACCTGAGGGATCTCGACCACGATCCTGTGGGCGATCTTCTTCAGGACCTCCCAGGGAACATGGCTGGGCTCGGCGGTCATGGCGTCCGTGCTCTCCACCGAGCGGACGATCATGATATCGCCGAACTTCCGTTTGCCTTCCTCCACTCCCGTACCCTGATCGCTCAACAGGACCGCAAAAGCCTGAAACGGCTTCAAGTGCGCGATCTCCTGCTCCACGATGGTAGTGGCCTTACGCACTCGCGCCACGCGCTCGGGGGTTACCTCCCCCACCACCCGTGTGGCCAACCCCGGGCCCGGGAACGGCATCCGCTGATGGATCTCCTCAGGCAGCCCCACGGCCGCCGCCAACTGCCGGACACCAGGCTTGAAGAGGTCTTTTATGGGCTCCACAACCTTGAATCCATAGCCGGCCTCGGGATCGATCCCGATCTGTTCGAGGATATTGTGCTGGGTCTTTATCCCTCTCTCAGTCTCGATGATATCCGCGGCGATGGTGCCTTGAATGAGGAAACGCGCCTCACTGTTCCGGACCTCCCGGCCGAACACCGTGTAGAAAGTATCACGGAAGGCCTTCCGTTTCTCTTCAGGGTCGATCTTTCCCTTGAGCGCGGCGAAGAACTCATCCGCGGCATCGACGACGTAGACCTTGATGCCCAGGTCCGCGAAGATCTTCTGGACC
>JAUXEH010000320.1 GCA_030620655.1 Candidatus Aminicenantota bacterium
CACCCCATTTGGCATAATACTAAATGGTAAAGCAAATGAGGCGAGGAATCAGATGGGCTTTCTGCTGAAGAAACTGTGCGCCTCACTCCCGCAGATGATCTTCCGAGACAGCCTGAGATTCGGCGACCTGATCGAGATTACCACCAAGAATTCGACCTACATGCTCTTTGTCGTTGACCCCAATAACTTCCTGGTGTCCGGGGGATGGTTCGAGCGTAAGGGGCTGGCACCTGCCCGGGTGGAGATCCCCGGCTGCACGTGGGGCGGCTCGGCCATTAAACTGGACGTGATCGCCGGCCGGGGGCTGTGCATCGAATTCCAGGACAGGGCGGTGACCTCGAGGGTTATGGAGATGAAGATCCGCAGGGAAACCAGCCTCAATTAAGAGTTAGCCCCCACTCCCCCTAATGCCTCGTTCCTTAGGTTCCGCGGGGAAGGATACAATGACAAAAATCTATGAGAACGCGATCCAGGAAGTCGAACGACTTTACAGCGACATCGGTGACCTGAGGGTCATCACCAAAGCCAATCCTCGAGAGATCACTAATCATTTGGCTGACACTTATGATTTTCAAGGCCCTGTCGGTCTCGATGACATGGTCGAAGACATCGCCGGGATGCTGAGGAAATGGAGTGTGCAGGTGACGCACCCCCGCTATTTCGGTTATTTCAACCCGAGTGTCAGGCCGGCCGCTGTCGTGGGTGACATTCTGACCGCTGCCTTTAATCCTAACCTCGCGGTGTGGTCACATTCACCGGCAGGTGTAGAGATAGAGCAGCACCTCCTGCGATACTTCCTGCAGCAGTTCGGCCTGGACCCGGAGCGAGCCGCGGCCCATTTCACATCAGGCGGTGCGGAGGCCAATTTCACTGCCCTGGGCGCGGCACTGACAGCGAAGCTCCCCGAATATGGAGAGGTAGGCCTGGTTGGGCTGGCCCAGAAGCCTGTCATCTATGTATCCCATGCGGCACACGATTCCTTCGGGAAGATCTGCCACATGACGGGAATGGGGAGGGACAGCCTGCGGAAGATCGCCGTGGATCAGGATTACAGGATCGACCTCGGCCATCTGGAAGAAACGATCCGGGCGGATATGGATCAAGGTTTCTATCCCTTGATGGTGGTGGGGACCGCGGGCACGACCGCTGCCGGCGTGATCGATCCTCTGGAAGAGCTGTCCGCCCTGAGCAGGCGCTTCGATCTCTGGTATCATGTGGATGCGGCCTGGGGTGGGGCCGCGGTTCTGTCCGAAAGACTGAAGCCCTTCCTCAAAGGGATCGAGAAGGCCGATTCCATAACCTGCGACGCCCACAAGTGGCTCAGTGTTCCCATGGGGGCCGGGATGTTCTTCTCCGCTCACAAAGAGCCGTGTGAGAAGGCATTCCGGATCGCGACGGATTACATGCCAAGCTTCACGGAGGGTGTGATCGATCCCTACACGACCAGCGTGCAGTGGTCAAGACGATTCATCGGCCTCAAGGTGTTCATGGCATTCGCCGAGCTCGGTCATCGCGGCTACGCAGAATTGATCGACCATCAAGCCCGGATGGGCGACTACCTGAAAAAAGAACTCGGCGCCCGTGGATGGAAAATATTGGTGGATACACCTCTCCCGGTGGCGAGTTTTACCCACGAAAGAATCGAAAAAGGCGCGCGCACCACCGCCCAGGTCCTGGATATCATCTACGGCTCCGGGAAAACATGGATCTCGGAGTTCGTCCTCAGCAGCAAGGACCGGGCCCTGCGTGCCTGCATATGCAGCTATCGAACCCAGGAGACCGACATCGACATCCTGCTCGATGAATTAGATACAGCTATAAAGACTTGAGATCCACCTTAAGCAGGGATCGGATCTGAACTCTATCAAGCTGTGACGATACCCAGGGGCTTGCGGGTCTTCCATTTGCCGCGCGTGAAGTCCGGGCACTCGACCGAGGTGCTGTTGGCGGCAATGGATTTCTCGCTCAAGGCCACGACCGCACTGATGGTGGCGCCGTCGTACACGTCCGAGTCCATGGGCAGGCCTTCCCTGAGGCACTGGATCAGGCGGTAGTCCTCGATGAAGTCCATCCCGCCGTGCCCGGCACCCTCGGCTTTTTCCTCCAGGGACGTCAGCAGCGGGTGCTTGTACTGCTCGGCGTATTGGGAGAGGTCCTCCCACCTGTGGCGTTGGGAGGTGCCCTCTATGAAGATCTTTTCCTCGGGATATTTCCGTGCCAGCCCCTTGGTGCCCTGGATCAGGATCTTGCGGCTGTAGGGCCGGGGAGAGTTGGTGTCGTGCGTGACCAGGATCGATTGTCCCCGGTGGGTCTTGATCAGGGTGTTAATCACATCTCCCAGGGCATAATCGATCTTGGCCAGGGGATGATCCTTGCCGTATCGTTTGATCGCCTCCCGTTTCAGGCTGAGGGAGGGGCTGCTCATCGAGACCAGATAATCGAACTTGTTGCCCCGGGTGATGTCCATCCACTGCGACACGGGCCCGAGGCCATGGGTCGGATACAGGTCGGCATTCCGTTTGATGGAATACTTCAGGCGCCAGTCGTGCGGGTAGTAGGCGGTGCCGAACTTCCAGCCCCGGAGGTCGTGCAGATAGCCGCACTCCGCATGCAGCAGCTCTCCGAACAGGCCTTGACGCACCATGTTTAACAGCATCAGCTCGGTCCGGTCATAGTTGCAGTTTTCCATGGTGACGCAGTGCTTCCGGTGTTTCTCCGAAGCCTCGATCATCTCCCAGCAGCCTTCCAGGGTGATGGCGCCGGGAACCTCGGTGGCCGCATGCGAGCCCGTTTCCATGGCCTTTACGGAAATGGGGACATGCCATTCCCAGGGGGTGGCGTTGTAGACCAGATCCAGGTCTTCGGTGTCGCACATGCGCTTAAAATCTTCCGGGCCTTTGGAATAGCCGGTCGGTTTGGGCTTCCCTGCCTTCGCACACTCTTCCTGCGCCCAGGCGATGCGCTCCTCCCGGATGTCACAGGCGGCAATGATCTTCACGCCCTCAATGCGCAGCAGGTTGCGGAAGTGGCCGCTGCCCTGGCTGCCGATACCGACATAGCCCATGCGGACTGTCTCCATGGGGGGAGTGACCAGGTGGTCGACAGGTTCGGTCTGCAGGACAGGCTGTCTGAGGCTCACGCTGCCGCCCCTGGCCATGCTCCCCAGAGCCATCCCAAATCCGGCCGCGCTGCTTTTTTTCAGGAAATCCCTTCGATTCAATCGTTTCTTCATGGCGTCAACTCCTTACACATAGGATATCCAGGCTCCTGATATTGTCAAGACTCGTAAAGATATCTTTCTCCCATGAGTTGAAATATTCCCAGGATAGCAATAGAATTCAGAGGGAATTCTTAATGGGGACGAAAAACAAGCTGCCGACCCTCCGAAAAGGCAATATCTTATTTGTTATCTCGATATGCATGCTTGCAATCGGTTTAATCCAGTGCCGCACATCAGAAGGAACACACTCGAAGTATAAGACAGTTCGAGCCACGAAACAAAGATTCGCGCTCGCCGTTACAGCCCTCGGCACGGTGAAACCCCAGGGTGGGGCTGAGGTGCGCCTGGGTGCCCGCATTCCAGGTAAAGTGGAGAAGCTCCGAGCTAATATCGGGGACCTGGTGACGAAAGGGCAGGTTATCGCGGAGCTGGAGAAGGAAGAGCTGGAAGCAAACATAGAAAAG
>JAUXEH010000199.1 GCA_030620655.1 Candidatus Aminicenantota bacterium
AATCTCGGAGTAATTCTAAATTATTATTTTAGGATGCATTACCGACCTGCCTGAATGTTCATATAGGGTGCCATTCTTTTTATGGATGGAGATTAATGGTACGCCCGGAGGGATTTGAACCCCAGGCCTTTGGATTCTAACTCTGAGAGGGATATAATTATTTATTCTTTTTTTCTTTTTTTAACCTGCGTTTTTCTTTTGGACTAAGCTGGGACTTTTTCTGTTGTTCCCTTCTGCCTTTATCCTTTTTTCCCTTGTCACCCATGTCTGTTTCTCCTTGCATGAAAATGACTCGCGCCGGACTGTAGCACCGAATGTATGTCGTCAAGCGGTTTTATACTACTACTAACTGATTCCTTTTTACAAGGTTCGAAGCGAATGAGAACCCCTGTTGCCCTTAATCGATTATCTCAAGGGTAAATCTCTTTTTCAGTTTCATTCCAGCAGCACCGAGAATAAGTCTGATAGCCTGAGCGGTTCTGCCCTGTTTTCCGATAATCTTGCCCATATCTTCCTGAGCAACCTTTAATTCTAGGATCGAAGTCTGTTCCCCGTCTAGTTGAGAAACCTGCACTTGTTCCGGATTGTCCACTAATGATTTGGCGATCAATTCAACGAGTTCTTTCACTGTAACCTCCCTTTGTACTCAAATTGCTTTTTTTGATCAAACTTTTGGACTGAGATCATTTCTTTTTCCTTCCTCGACGGGAAGGGATCGTTAGTTTTAATGAAGGCTTATTTTTCTCACTCTTCCTTGGTTGTCTCTTTTTCTGTTCGCTCCTTTTCATCCTGGCTCTTCTCGTAAGGTTTTCAAGCTTTTCTTTCCCGTCGTGAAGAACGCCCATTATAACCTTCCTTTACTGAACATATTTCCATTCATGACAAAGAATTAAAGAGCCCTAGAGTTTTTTCAGAAAATCATTGGCTTTAACATTACCGCTTTCAACAGATCCAAGAGAGTAATTTTCTTTCACTTCCGTAATGATAATTCTTCCAACCTTTTCTTCATCAGCTCCTAAAGAAAGACCGGTATCGGGATCAATCAACTCCTCTCCTTTGCGGTAGAGCTCAAACACATCTCCTACCTTCACTCCTGAACCAGCTCCCAAGTTAACCCAGACTTTTGAACCTTCGACTTTTACAATTCTTCCCGCATGAGTTGCCGGAGTCATTCCTGCCGTCTTAGCAACAATCTTTGTAACCATCTCCTCTACTGCAGGATGCATCACTTCATGGGCTAATCCATAGTCGAAGTTCTGTTTAAAATTTGCGCTTTTATAATGCGCTCCGACCAAGTTTTTTTTGTTGTCTGCCTCTGCCGCTACTAAGATCTCGCCTGTAGTGGTATTGATCATTCGAGATTGAAGAACTACCTTTCCAGTGGTCACGCTGGCGCCGATCCCTCCAATACTTCCCCCGGTTCTGCTCACACTGAATTGACTGACAGAACCAGTGAGCATTAGATCGACCCCCAACATTTTTCCGATTTTTGCCGCAGTCTGGGGTGTCACCGCACCCGATGCCCCGAAGTCTTGCTCGTTCAGGATCAGGTCTACCTTTTGTCTTTCGATCAGCGTGAATTTTCCGGTCTCCAGGAGTTTGGTAACAAACACATCCGCGGCGGCCTCTCCCAGCCTATCACCCCACCAATGCCAGGTACTGTTATTCTCAAATCTCACGACGGCTACTCTCAATTTCCCCTGGGCCGAATACACATGGGAAAAGGAGGTAAGCACAAACAGTAAAACAAGCATAAAAATCAATATAATGTTTTTTTTCATCGGACTCGTCTCCTTTCGTCAAATGGTCTCGAACTATTGTACTTACATTATAAGCATAATATTTCGAGATTTACACTACATTTAATGGTCTCGTCTGCTAGAAATCGAAATCCGTGCCGACTCCAAGTTTTTCGGCTTTGTTGTACACGTGGTAGGCGGTGGAGATGTCCTGGATGGCGAGCCCCACGCTCTTGAACAGGGTGATCTCCTGGTCGTTCTCGCGCGCGGGGATCTTGCCGGCGATGACATCCCCCAGGGAACCGTGGACCTTGTCCCAGCTCCACTCTCCTTCGTCTACCGGGATGATGAAATCTCCGGCCTCAGCCCGGCAGGCCTCGACCAGGTCGCAGACCACCTTGGATTTTGCCACGGTCGCGGCATCGATCTCGCGCGTGGCCGGGGCATGGGACCCGACACCGTTGATGTGCGTGCCGGCTCGGAACCAGCCTCCCTCCACGATGGGATCCTTGGCGCTGGTGATCAGGGTGACGACATCCGCTTGGCCCACCGCCTGCGCCGGGTCGTCTGAGATCACGATCTCGCAGTCTATGATCTCCTTGAGCGAATCCCGGAAGGTTTCCTGTTTCTCGAAAGGGTCCAGCGAGAAAAGGATGAGTTTCTCGATGTCGCGCGCACAGTCGACCGCCCAGGCATGGGTGCGGGCCATCCCGCCGGTCCCGAACAGAGCATGCACCTCGGCATCTTCCCGGGCCAGCACCTTGGTCGCCAGGCCCGCCACCCCACCGGTACGCATGGCGGTCAGGTAGCCTCCGTCCATCAGGGCGATCGGGGCTCCGGTCTTCTGATTGAGCAGGATGATGGTGCCGAGTACGGTGGGGACGTTGTATTTTGCCGGGTTGTCCTTGTAGACCGTCACGACCTTGGCGCCTAGGGCTCCCATCCCCTTGAGGTAGGCGGGCATGAAAAGCGCCAGCCCGCCGTAGTCGGGAGCTGTGATGGGGGTGCGCTGGGGCATGACCGCCCGGTCTCGAGCCAGGTCTTCGAACGCCTGCTCGAGTATCTCGATCGTGTCCTTCATATCCAGGACCTGCATCACGTCGTTTCTGGAAAGCAGCTTCGTCATTTTGATCCTCCTGGTATAATCCTGTATTTGGAATTAATGTATCACACTTGATTATAAAAATCATGGGGCACGATACAGGGATGAGATCACTTCGCTGCGCTCGTGATGACAAAAAAAAGTTGCCATCGCAGGATTTTCCGGCTACCATACAGGTGTCCGAATTATTCAACATCGCAAAATGATATTGAGCGGCCCCTTTCTTCAGATGAGCATCTTTTCCGTCATCGCCTTCCGGATCCTCTGGAGAAAGAAACCCAAGAAATTCACCTGACTCCCGCCTTTTCTCCGGATACCACCGGTTTGGAATGCTGTATTGACATACCAAAATCCTTGTCATGGAAGGAGGAAACCCGATGGCAAAACACGAACCGCATAAGATCAAAT
Organism: Candidatus Aminicenantota bacterium; assembly: GCA_030620655.1. Taxonomy (GTDB): domain Bacteria; phylum Acidobacteriota; class Aminicenantia; order Aminicenantales; family Aminicenantaceae; genus JAUXEH01. The sequence continues at coordinate 3,250 of JAUXEH010000199.1, forward strand.
CCATAAGACACATTAATTTTTCCGACCTCCCGGAGCGCCTTGAATACCTCCGGAACGTCGACTTCAACGTGGGCAGCCTGCCCTCGTCCCTGGTCACCTTCGACATGGTCTCCCAGGGCAGCTCGGCCATGAGCCAGGAGCAGGTGGGCGCCCTGTTCCTGGGTGACGAAGCCTATGCCGGGGCCCGCAATTTCGTCACCCTGAGCCGCCGGGTCCAGGAGGTCTTCGGGCTTGAGTTTATCTGCCCGATCCACAACCTGTACGGAGGGATGAAGCTGCTGAGTGCGATCAAGGTCACCCAGGACACTTTCGTGGGTGGAAATTCTCCCGCACCCCGGGGAATGGTCGAATATTTCGGCGGGGACTACACGCAGTTCTCCCAGGACGAGGCGGGGGAGTCACCCGGAAAGATCGATGTCGATGACGTCCGCCGCTTCCTGGCGGAGAATGCGGGGAAGGTCCCGTTTCTCTACATCGACCTCTACAGCGGGGGCTGTTTCCCGATCGCCTTCGACACCTTGAAAACGCTCAGGGAAGCGGCGGACACGGCGGGGACCCTGCTCGTCATCGACGCCTCCTGTGTTGCCCAATACGCCCTCCATCTGATCAATCATAGGGAGCCGCTAAAGGGAAAAAAGGTGAGCGAGGTGGTCAAACAGGTCTCTGCCCTGGCTCACACCATCGTGTTCGATGCCGGCCAGGATGCCATGAGCAACGTGGGCGGATTCCTGGCCACCAATGACTCCGGAGAACACGAGAAATACCAGAATGAGGTCGTCGTCTTCGAAGGCCTGCACACCTACGGCGGGATGGCGGGCCGGACCATGGAGGTGCTGGCGATCGGGCTCGAAGAGATGACCGAGGACCTGCAGACGGAATGGATCGCGCATCAGGTCGGGTTTCTGGCCGCGACACTCGAGGAGGCCGGTATCCCCCTGCACCGGGGGAGCTGCGGGGTGTACCTGCGGGCCGATAAGATCCTCCCCCAGGCGGGTGGCCATGCCGCCGCCGTTCTTTCCGCCGCCCTCTATCTGGCCTCGGGAATAAGGGCCCATCTCGAGGGCCCGTATCGCAAGAACGCCCTGCTCCCCGTTTTAATCCCCAGGCGGGCCCTGATGAACACCCAACTGGCGGAGATCGCCGAGGCCATCGTCGAGGTTGTGAAGCAGGCCGAGGCTTTCCCGCCCCTTGACCTCCTGAACGAGCCGGATTATTTCTATGAGGCCCGCTACGAATGGATCGTACCCCACCTCGAGGATTTCCTCTTTGTGAACGAGCCCTATGTCATCCACAGCATCGAACATGTGGGCATGAAGACACGGGAGGAGAGGCAGAAGGCCATGGACGAGGCCGGCTACAACACCTTCCTCTTGATGTCGGAGGACGTGTCCATAGACCTGCTGACGGACTCGGGCACCTCAGCCATGAGTGTGGATCAGTGGCTGCGTTACCTGGATGCCCGGGAAACACCGGCCGCCTCGGACGCCTACTACGACATCCTGGAATCGTCCTGGGAGACGTATGGCCACAAGCATGTCATCATGACACACCAGGGCCGCGCCGCCGAACACATCATGTCCCAGCTGTTCATAGAGGAAGGGGACTATGTGCCGGGGAACATGTACTTCACTACCACCAAGCTTCACCAGGAGATGGCGGGCGGCGTCTTTGTGGATGTAATCGTGGATGAGGCGCACCAGACCGACTCGGATTTTCCCTGGAAGGGGAACATCGACCTCGATAAGCTCAAAGACCTGTACGAAAAGGCCCGCTCAGAGGGCAAAAAGATCGCCTATGTCTCCTACGAGTTCGACGTGAACATGGCCGGCGGTCAGCCCGTCTCCATGGACAACATCAAGGAGGTCTATGCCTTCTGTAAGCCGCACGGCATCCCGGTCTTTTTCGATGCGACCCGCTGTGCGGAGAACGCCCGCTTCATTCAGAATCGGGATCCCAACTACGAAGATGTCCCGGTGGCCGACATCCTGCTCGAGATGTTCAGCTACGGCGACGGGGCGACCATCTCCAGCAAAAAGGACATGCTCACCAACCTGTCCGGCTCCCTGGTCTTCAAAGACAACGAGGAGTGGTACCGGAAAGGGCTGCAGATGCTGCAGCTCTTCGAGGGACCGTCCAGCAGCGGGGGGACCTCGGCCGGCGACATGGCCGCCCATGCCCAGGGCCTGCGGGAGATGGTGGACGACTCCTACATCAATTCCCGCGTCGAGCAGACAGAGTACCTGGGGGCCCTGCTCAAGGACGCAGGAGTGCCCATCGTCCTGCCTCCCGGCGGCCATGCCATTTTCCTGGACGCCCGGGCGTTCCTTTCGCACCTCGACCAGGATTTGTTCCCCGCTCAGATGCTGGCCTCCCAGATCTTCATCGAGACCGGGGTGCGGTCCATGGAGCGCGGGAACGTCAGCAAGGGACGCGACCCGGAAACGGGCAAAAATTACCGGCCCGCCCTCGAGCTGGTCCGCCTGACCATTCCGCGGCGTGTGTACACCAAGGGCCACATGAAAGCGGTGGCGGAAGGGATCATCGAGCTCTACCAGAAACGGGAAACCATCAAG
>JAUXEH010000334.1 GCA_030620655.1 Candidatus Aminicenantota bacterium
CGGTTGAGGGGAATGAACTCAAGTTCGAGATCAACACAGCGGACGGTCAGTACATGGAGCTGGAGTTCATAAAGGACGAGTCGGGCGAGGTCGTCAAATGCATCGTCCTGGGCATGGGTATGGAAATGGAAGGAGTCAAGATTAAGTAGCAGCCATCTTCTCAAGACACAAGCCTTTCCAGAACCGTCATAAAGCAACAGTCAGGCAAGCTGAAACGTCAGCCCGGTGATTTTCCCCAGCGAGGAAAATCAGCTTATCCCTCACGGTTTCGGAAATGCTTCCTCTCAGGACGTACTGGTGGATAGCCATGCCATGGGATCTATGCTAGAATACCGGCTATCACTGCGGGAAGAATGAAAAAACTTGTCTGGATCTTGGTTCTCTTCCTGAGCGCCTTGCTCGGAGGGGCAGACTCTGCTCCGGTTGATTGGGGGAGCGTTTTCGACATCCTCCCCAACCCCCGGGCGTTCCAGGAAGTCACCACCATCTGGGAATCCTACGGGGATTATATCCAGCGGGTCGAGGTTCGGGACGGTGATGTGGCCTTCCTGGTCGACAAGACCTGGATCTATTACCGGGACGGGCGCCTGCTTTCGGAGCGGAACCTGCACAACAGCCACCGCTACGATTCCCTTTTCACCGAATACGACCGCACCGGCCCGGTCGAGAAGCTGCCCCGGGGAAGGCGGCTGCCCCGCTCGCGCGACCTGCTGTACGCCATGTTAGGCCGCACCGAGGGGCAGGTCCGGAAGCACTGCGTCGCGTTCACCTTCCTGAATCACGAGGTCAACGTCAACCGGATCGCCGCCCATGCCCTGAGGCAGATCGAGCGGGAGATCTACGCCGCCGCAGGCTACGATCCTGAGGTGCGTGCCTTTATCCGGGACCTGTCCGTCATCTACTCCTTCCACCGCAAGAACGTCAAGGGCTCCCGGACCCTGAGCTTTCATGCCTACGGGCTGGCCCTGGATCTCATCCCAAAGTCCTACAACAACCTGCACGCCAACTGGATGTGGAGCCGGACCTATAAGCGGTACTGGTACCGCATCCCTATGGAAGATCGCTGGAGCCCGCCTGCCGCCGTCATGAACGCGTTCAAACGGAACGGCTTCATCTGGGGAGGGGATTGGATTCGGTTCGACTGCGTGCATTTCGAATACCGCCCGGAGATCGCCTTCACACGCAGTTCTGCGGATACTCCCGATTGGATGGCCGGGGCCGCCTCCTACTTCTTGATCAAGTAAGCTTTCCCAAAGGATGAAGTCATGAACACAAGATTAGGGATTCTGCTGGTTGTATCCGTAAGTGTTTTTTTGCTTTCATGTGGCGTGAAGGATGAGTCCGCTCAGAGCCAGGTTGAAGGCCAAAGCCCGGTTGAATCCAAGGCTGTGACGTACAGCCAGGAGGTCAGGGACGGAGTGACCTTTGTGCACAACACTGGCCCCCGCTGGGGAGACACGCCGCAGGTGCGGCTGGAATTGATCCGAGTGCTGGGAGGAGCGGGGAACTCCGACCCGGACATGACCTTCTACAAGCCGGCGGACATCGCCCTCGATACGCAGGGGAATCTCTATGTCCTGGATGCGGGCAACTCCCGCATCAAGAAGATCGGCCCGGATGGTGTACTCCAGGCTGCCTACGGACGAGAGGGACAGGGCCCGAGTGAGTTCCAGTTCATGGACGGGATCGCCCTGGACGAGCAGGGCCGGATGTATGTGAGCGACAAGGCCACCAATGCCGTGAAGATCCTGAACTCCGAAGGGAAAGAGGTCGGCACTCTGCCCTCCGCCGGCCCGGCGGGAAAGCTCGCGAGGCTTTCGACCGGTGATCTGGTCTCTCTGCGGACCCTGCAAGGCTCTCCAGCCCTCCTGCAGCGGTTCGATCCGAATGGGAAGGTGGCAGCCGAATTCGGGATCCGGGAAGCTCATGAGGATGCGGACCGTTCCCGCTACTTCAACCGCGTGTCCTTCGACTCCGGTCCGGACGACTCGGTCTACATCGCCTATGCCACCCGCAACCGGATCGAAAAATACTCACCCGCAGGAGAGCTTCAGCTTTCCCTGGACCGGCCGCTCAACTTCCCCGAGTCCGTGGAGATCACCTACGAGGAGCACCAGTTCGGCTCGCGCAAGATCCCGATCCCCTTCGTGAATTTTGCCTCCGCCGACATCGCCGTGGATAGTCAAGCCCGCCTGTGGGTCCTGTCCTACGAGCGGCAGTTGAAGTTCGAAGAGATGGGCCTGACCATGCACTTCCGGGATGGCGACGGGCGCTACGAGGGTGCCGAGACCCTTAAGGCCGGCGATGAGGTCAAGATCGACGCCTTCGCCTTCCACATCTTCGATTCCCAGGGCCATTTCTTGGGGATAATCCCGCTGACGCATCACGCCGGCGTGGTGCGCATCTTCCGGGACCGTCTCTATCTCCTCGAGCCCAAGCACGCCATGTGTGTCTACATCTATAGGATCGTTGAATGACGCCATCTGTATCTGATGCGAGCGGAAGACCCACCCAACCGCCCCATGCGCTCGCATCAGATACACATGGCGCATGGCTACTTCTCGCCGCCCCATGCGCTGGGATCAAATATGCACGGCTCATTGAGCAGCATCGTGGAATAATCCTCGCCTTATTTGTTTTGGGGAAGCAGGTCTCTCTCCCGTAGGCTCCTATTCGTTTTTTTTCCGGCCTATTCAGTCCATTTCGTGCTCAAACATCTTGGCCGTCTCTTTGGATGGTTCTGGAGGATTCACAAAAACAGTTAGCCTATCTCTTCCCTGGTAAGTGAGAAGAGTATCGCAAGATTTATTGAAAAGAGCGGTGCTTTTGCATAAGATAAGGCCGTGAGTCAGATCGCCCCCTTCCTGCGCGAAAGAATTCCCTGAGCTTCCCGTCCATCTCATTCCTGTTTTGGCTCGCCCGATTCTAATAAGGCAGGTGCTGTATGAAAAAGAAACCCGAGAAGATACCTCGTCGGGAGTTCCTCAAGCGAATCCCCCTGGCCGCCGCCGGGGTGGCGGCCTTTCCCGCCATCGTCCCGGCCAGGGTCCTGGGCCGGGAAGGGGCGCCCCCTCCCTCGGACAAGATCGTCATGGCTGGGATAGGCTTCGGCATGATGGGATGCCCCAATATGGAAGCCCTCCTTAACAAGGACGAGGTCCAGTGGGTGGCGGTCTGCGACCTGGATGACATCCCTCTCCAGAAGGCCAAGGGCATCGTTGATGACCACTACGGGAACCGGGACTGTGCCACCTACCACGACTTCCGGGAGCTCTGCCTGCGGAAGGACCTCGACGCGGTCTCCATCGCGGTGCCGGATCAATGGCATGCGCTGGTCGCGATCTCGTGTGTCCGGGCGGGATTCGATGTGTATGGTGAGAAGCCCCTGACCCACAGCTTGGCGGAGGGCCGGGCCCTGTCCGATGCGGTGAAGCGCTACACCCGCGTTTGGCAGACCGGGA
>JAUXEH010000122.1 GCA_030620655.1 Candidatus Aminicenantota bacterium
TTGCCGATCATAACTCCAGTATTAAGGAATACATTTATACCTATCGGCAATTCTTACCCTACAGGCGGGCTGATCTCACGGCATCTGCGGTGTTATGTCGGGTCTCGCGGTGGTAAACCACAGCTTCACCCAACATGCCTTGCATCTGCCCTAACCTCAACCCGTGAATAACCCAGGCTCCTGAATTATTCATAAGAATTGCCGATCATAACTCCAGTATTAAGGAATTCAGTTATACCTATCGACATTCTTTACCCTACGGGCGAGCTGACGTTTCAGCTTGCCTGACTGTGGTTTTATCACGGTGAGGACGGCAGGAATGCGCCGTCTTGTCAGGAACGGACGGGAAACAGGAAGGAGGTCAAGAGAGGCCTCAGTAGGCCATCCTGATGTTTTTCTTTTCCAGGGTGATGCCCATGGCCCTGTCCAACTGGGCCAGCGATAACACGTAATCGAGAGCGGCCCGCAGCAGGTTGCTGCGTGCATTGGCTAGGTCGCGCTGGTGCTGCAGGACGATGTAGTTGGTCGTCATCCCCACCCGCAGCTTTTTCTCCTCGACCTCGAGCTTCCTTTCGGCCAGGTCGCGCGCCACCTCATAGGCCTGGACACGCTTGTAGTCGCTGTTGACCATGCGCACGGCATTCCGGACCTCGAGAAAGATCTGCTTTTCCTGATTCTTGATCTGGGTCAGGGACTGCTCCAGGGCCAGCCGGGCCCGGGATTCGGCGGCCCGGGTCAGGAAGGTGCTGGCAGGGATGGTCAGGGTGAGGCCGACGGCCCAGTTGCGGTACTCGAAATTGAAGGCATCCCGCAGGGAATCGGTGCCGGTGCCGGGGATCTGCCCGATGACGATGCCGGTATAGGGATCGTTATTCTGATAGATCAGCTGAGTTCCCGAGATCCCCGGACTCCAGTAATTAAAGCCCAGACTGAGGTCTGGCAGCAGCTGGTTCCGGGCGTAGCTGAGGTCGAGCTCCCGGCTCTCCAGGTCATAACGGCTGGCCTGGAGGTCTGGGCGGTTGAGGAGTGCGACCTTCAGCGCCTCGTCCACGTCGATCACCGGCTCGTCGAATTCCGGCCTCTCCGTGGGATCTATGAAGATCAGAGGACTTTCCGCATCCGTGAACGAGTTGAGCAGGGTCTTCAGGACATCCTCGCTGTTCTCCACTCCCACCTCGGCTTGGAGTATGTCTGCTAAGCGTGTCGCCACTTCGGCCTCGGCCGTGAGGATCTCGATGGGGGCCAGCGTTCCGACCTCCACCTCTTTTTTGTTCTTGCGCAGGAGATCCTGGGCCAACTCCAGGGACTGATTCATGACCTTGAGATTCTCGATGCCGAACACCAGGTTCCAGTAGGCTTCCTCCACATCATACACCGTCTGCAGGAGAGAAGCCTTGAACTGGCTGTCAGACACGTTGAGGTTGTTCTGGGCGAGGATGATCTCCCGCCTGCTGGTCTTGAAACCGAAGTTTTTGAGCAGCGGCTGTTCGAACTGGAAGGACAGCGTCGAGCCGTAACGAGGATTGATGATCTGGAAGGACTGGTTGGTGTCATTCTTGTAGGATATCAGGTTGATCGAGAGGCGGCCGCCGGTGGGGATCTCCTGGTCTATGCGGGCCGACCAGTCACCGTAGTCGGACACCAGGATCTCATCGGTTTCGAGGAATGAATACGAGGGGCTCTGCTGGCTCCGTTTGTTGAAGCCGAATGACAATTGAGGCAGGAATCTCTCGGTGGCCTGCTTGATCGTCGCCTCGGCGATCTGTGGATTGAACACCTGCACCGCGATGTCCAGGTTGTTCTTGACGGCGGACACGATGCATTCATTCAGGGTCATCTTGATTTCCCGCTGCTGGCCCCAGAGGGGTGAGAGGGCGAGCGCAGTACTTAAGAGGATCAAAAGTGATCTTATCTTTGCCATGGGCTTGACTCCATTCTCATGGGTACGTGAACTTCGTGAATATTTTCTTACTCCTGGATCCAACCGTCCAGCAGATTGATGATCCTCTGGCCGTAGCCGGCGTTTTTCTCCGAATGGGTGACCTGGATGATGGTGGTCCCGCTCTGGTTCAGCTCCTTGAACATCTCCATGATGGCCTCGCCTTCCTTGGAGTTCAGGTTCCCGGTGGGCTCATCGGCCAGGATGAGCTTGGGCTCGATGATCAGGGCGCGGGCCACAGCCACGCGCTGCTGCTGCCCCCCGGACAGCTGGTTGGGGAAGAGCTTCTGCTTGCCTACGATGTTGAACTTGTCCAGCATGTCGCACACCCGGCTCTTGCGTTCCGAGCCCTTGACCTTTTTGTACAACAGCGGTGTTTCCAGGTTCTCGTAGACCGTGAGATCGTCGATGAGGTGGTAGCTCTGGAACACGAATCCCACGTGATTCTTGTGGATGTCCGAACGCTGTCGCTCGCTCACGCGATGTACCTCTCGGTCATAGAAAAAATACTCTCCGGAAGAAGGCGTATCCAGCATCCCGAGGATGTGGAGTAGGGTGGATTTCCCCGCCCCGGACGGCCCCATGATCGTGAGGAAATCGCCTTCCTTCACCTCCAGGTCGATATCGCGCAGCACGAAAGTCTTTACGAATCCGGTGGAGTAATACTTGGTGATATTCCGCAGTTTTATCATTGTCTTCCCGTACCTCCTCAGCCGTCGCCCCATGCATCAGGATCGCATCACCGGGGGAAGAACGGCCGGCTAATTCCTATTCCGACACCTTTTTCTGGAACATGATCGGTATGTTCTTTTTGGAGGGGACGCCGATCTGGATCAGCCTCCAATCACGATCATGCTCTTTGATGACCCGTTTGATGGTAGAAACCTTATCCATGGTTTCCGAATCCTCGCTCTCCCACTCGACGATCTCGACCCGGTACTTCAGCGTCCGTTTTTTTCCGTTGATCCGTACATCGATCTCGATGTTCTGTTCCGATTCATAGGTGGGAATCTGTACGACGACTTCTTTCATGCTCAACCTCCTTCACTCGGCCCGCACCTCGCTGAGTGATGGGCCGGTCTCCGCAGGCAGCTCCTGTGTCCTGTGTCTTAGATCCTAAATTCTTTCTGGATGTTCTCCGAAACGACGTGCCCGTCGAACAGGTGCACGATGCGCTGGCTGTACTCCGCGTAGGCCGGAGAGTGCGTGACCATCACGATGGTGGTGCCGTTCTCATGCAGTTCGCTCAGGATCTTCATGACCTCTTCGCCGTGCGCGGAATCCAGGTTCCCGGTCGGCTCGTCGGCCAGGATCAGCTTGGGCCTGGCCACCACGGCCCGGGCCACGGCCACGCGCTGCTGCTGACCTCCAGACAACTGCTGCGGGAAGTGATTCTTGCGTGCGATGATTTCCATGGTCTCCATGGCTTCCGAGACCCTCTTCTTGCGTTCCGCCGACGAGTAACCCAGATACAGGAGAGGCAGCTCGATGTTCTCGTAAACCGTCAGTTCATCGATCAGGTTGAAGCTCTGGAACACAAATCCGATGTTGTTCTTGCGCAGGTTGGCGCGCTGTCTCTCCGAATACTTGGAGACCTCTTCTTCATAGAAGTAGAATTCTCCACTGGTCGGCTTGTCGATCATTCCCAGGATGTTCAGAAGTGTCGATTTGCCGCAGCCGGAAGGTCCCATTATGGCCACATATTCTCCCTCTTTCACTTCCAGGGTGATGTTGTTCAGGGCCGTTGTCTCGACTTCCTCCGTCAAGTAGACCTTGGTGAGGCTCTTGAGTTTGATCATACTTTTCCTCCCATTGTAGGTAGTTGGCTTGCTGAAAGCCAATGGCTCTCAGCCTTATTATCATACTTTTGGGCTCGCATTTCCATCCCAAGTATATATATACGTTACTTCAATACCAGGCGTTCCATATCGCCGAAGCTTTCATAGGATGAGGTTATGACCTTTTCGCCCGGCTCCAGGCCCTCGACCACTTCATAGACCTGCGTGTTGTAGCGGTTGGTCCGGATCCGGCGTTTTACGGCCAGGGTTTCATCGGAGTTGACGACATACACCCAGTTGCCGCCGGTCGTCTGGAAAAACCCGCCGCGGGCCAGAACCACGGCCTCTTCCAGGTCTCCCAGGTTGAGCCGGATGTGCAGGGTCATCCCACGGGTCAGCCCCGTGGGCCTTTCCCCGTTGAAGATCATGTCCACCTCGAAGCGGCCGTCCGTGACCTCCATGTATTTGCGGCTCACCTGCAGTTTATAAGACTTGCCCGAGAAATCGAATGTCCCGATACGGCCCTCTTCCACGCGGGCGATCCAGTGCTCATCGATGCCCACCACGACCTTGAAGGCTTCCAGCACATCAATCTGGCCCAGCCGTTCCCCCGGATTTTTACGCTGTCCGATCTTGGCATCCAGGGCGGTCAGGAACCCGGAAATGGGTGCCCGCAGGACCAGGTTCTCCTGCTTCTGCTTGACGATGGCCAGGTTCTGCTGCATGCGGTCCAGGGAGTCTGTCAGTGCGACGACCTGGTTCTCCCGGAACTTGATATCATTTTTCTGGCTCTCGATGGTGAGTTCGCGCCGCTTGACCCAGTAGTCATATTCATCCTTGGCCAGTTCGAACTGATGCTGTGAGATCAGGTCCTCCTTGATCAGTTCGCTGTAGCGGTCAAACGTCCGCTTGCTCTGTATCATGAAATTATCCACCTGTGCCAGTTCCTGGTTCAAAGCCAGCCTTCGCTGCTCCAGGTTCAGCTGTGTGTTGCGCAGGTTGTTCTGGGTCTGGAACAGCTCCGCCTCCCGCCACATGATGGTCATGAGCAGGTCCGTGTTCTCCAGTCGCAGGATGGGATCGCCCTTGGTGATCCGGGTCCCGGCCTCGAGGAAAACATCTTCGACCACACCGCCTTCCACGGCATCCAGGTGGTAAGAATCGATCGGTTCCACAGCTCCCATCACGGGGATGAACTCCTGGAACGGCTCAAGTTTCACCGTCGAGATCGTCAGGCGATCCTTCTCAACATTCAGAGTCGATTTGTTCAGCTTGAAAAGGAATAGATACAGAACCAAGAACACAAAGGCCGCAATCGCACCGTATGTGGCGATCCTCTTGGGCGGCCATTTCTTCTTCTTTATCGTGCGATCCATGCCCATTTTCTTCCTCCTACTTCGTTTTGATGCATTTCGGCATGTGAACGTTGTCTCATCAGGCGATATTTTAAGCAATAATCATGCCACATTCAATTTTTTGGGCAGAATGCTATCATTCCAGGGGGAATACAGCTGCTATTTTTCGTTATCCGGATTCGGGATTGACAAAGAGTGTACGATGAGTTAACAAAGAGTGTACGATTTCGGACATCTTCACCTTTTCGTACAGGGAGAAATCCCAGGAGTCGGTAAACGGCACACTTCTTGCACAACAGTATGTCGAGTTAGGTTACCTGGATTAATAATTCAGGAGCCTGAGTTATTCACGGGTCGAGATTGCTGCAGCGACAAGGAAGCGGCCCATGAAGCTGTAGATATCTACCGCGAATGGGCTGCAACGAAGTCGATGTGGTGAGATCGGCTCGCCCGGAGGGTTAGAATTGCCGATTATTAAAATATGAATCCTCACGGTGTTTTTCTAATTAGATCGGCAATTCTTATGAATAAATCAGGGAAGGACAGGAGCTATGACAAAAAAAACCGGAAGGATTCTCATTATCGATGACAACCAGGACATCCTGCAGGCCGCACGACTTTTCTTAAAACAGCACACGACACTGGTACATACCGAGAACGATCCCAAGTCCATCCCTGCCTGTCTCAAGAACGAGGCCTACGATGTGGTATTCCTGGACATGAATTTTGCCAAGGGAGCCACCAGCGGCCAGGAGGGATTCTACTGGCTGGATCGGATCCTGGAGATCGACCCCTCCATCATCGTGATCCTGATCACGGCCTTCGGTGATGTGGACATGGCCGTCCGGGCGATCAAGGAAGGCGCGACCGATTTTATCCTCAAGCCCTGGCAGAACGAAAAACTGCTGGCGACATTTTCCACCGCCTTGAAGCTGCGCAGGTCCCGCCTCGAAGCCAGCAGCCTGCGTTCCCGGCAGAAGCAGTTGAGCGCCGACCTCGATCAACCTTTCCATGATTTTATCGGCGCCAGCCCTGCCATGGAACAGGTATTCGAGATTATCCAGAAGGTGGGCCAGACGGATGCCAACGTGCTCATCTTGGGTGAGAACGGGACCGGCAAGGAGCTGGTCGCCCGGGCCCTGCACCGCCACTCTCCCCGGTCCGGCGAGGTCTTCATCAGCGTTGACATGGGGGCTCTGAGCGAAACCCTGTTCGAGAGCGAGCTCTTCGGACACGTCAAGGGCGCCTTCACCGACGCCCATGAAGACAGGGCCGGCCGCTTCGAGATCGCGTCGGGAGGCTCACTGTTCCTGGACGAGATCGCCAACCTGACGCTCACCCTGCAGTCCAAGCTCCTGCGCGTGGTCGAGACGCGTACCATCACCCGGCTGGGCTCCAACAAAACCATCGATGTGGACGTGCGCCTCATATGCGCCACCAACATGCCCATCCAGGAAATGGTAGCCCGTAAAGAATTCCGGCAGGACCTGCTCTACCGCATCAACACAGTGGAACTCCAGATACCCCCTCTGCGGGAACGTCCCGAGGATATCCCGCTCCTGATCGAGCATTTCCTAAATATCTACAGCAAGAAATACAAGAAAAACATCAAGCGCCTGAACATCACCACGCTGAAAAAACTGGAAAAATACCATTGGCCCGGCAATGTGCGGGAACTGCAGCATGCCATTGAACGTGCTATCATCATGAGCGAGAATCAGTTGCTCCAGCCCACGGACTTCTTCTTCGCTTCGACGGAAGGCGGGGCCAACGGCGTGGTCTTCGACAGCTACAACCTGGACGACATAGAAAAAACCATCATCCGCAAGGCCATCAGCAAATACGGCGGCAACATCAGCCACGCCGCCAAGGAACTGGGGCTCTCCCGCACATCACTGTATCGTCGGTTGGAGAAATATGGCCTTTAAACGCTTCCGCATCCACGTCATCGCACGCACACTGGTCCTGGCTCTCTCGATCAGTTTCTTTTTCTTCCTCCTGTTCCAGACCCAACTGTTCGCCGCGCTGTTCATCACGGCGGTCCTCATCATCTACCAGGTGTACTCCCTGATCCGGTACGTCGAGGTGACCAACCGTGACCTGACCCGATTCTTCGAATCCATTAAATACGGCGATTTCACCCAGTCCTTCAAGGACGACAAGCTGGGCCGTTCCTTTGCGGCGCTGCGTCATACCTATAACGAAGTCGCAGATGCCTTCCGGGCCACGCGGGCGGAAAAAGAGGAGCACTACCGATATCTTCAGACTGTGGTCCAGCACGTGGGGATCGGCCTGATCACCTTCCAGCCGGACGGCGAGGTCGAGCTCATCAACACCGCCGCCAAGCGGCTCCTGAACCTCTCCCACCTGAAGAACATCAAATCCCTTAATACTCTCAGCCCCAAGCTGGTGGAAACCCTTTTCCGGCTCAACCCGCGCGAGAGGGCTCTGGTCAAGGTCGAAAGCGAGAGCGAGCCGCTGCAGCTGGTCCTGTACTCCACCGAGTTCAAGCTGCGCGGCCAGGTCTTCTCCCTGGTCTCTCTCCAGAATATCCAGAGCGAACTGGAAGAGACGGAGATCGAGGCCTGGCAGCGGCTCATCCGTGTGCTGACACACGAGATCATGAATTCCATTACCCCCATCTCCTCGCTCGCCTCCACCATCAATCAACTCATCCAGGAAAGTCTGGGTAGCCTCAACCTGCCGGAAGGGTCCGACTCCGAGATGATGGACGACATCCAGCAGGCGCTGCAGACCATCCAGAAGCGGAGCCAAGGGCTCATGCACTTCGTGGATGCCTACCGCAACTACAGCCTGACACCCAA
>JAUXEH010000025.1 GCA_030620655.1 Candidatus Aminicenantota bacterium
CCTTCCCGGATGGCGAAACGCTGGCCCGTCTCCATCGCCACCGGAATGATCAGAGTGATCTCCAGGTTCGTGTTGTCGCCGGGCATCACCATCTCCACTCCCGACTCCAGCTTCATCGAACCCGTCACATCCGTCGTGTTGAAGTAAAACTGGGGACGATAACCCGCAAAAAAGGGCGTGTGACGACCACCCTCCTCTTTCTTCAACGCATAGATCTCGGCCTTGAACTTCGTGTGAGGGGTGATCGAACCGGGCTGGGCCAATACCATGCCCCGCTGAACCTCGTCCTTGTCCGTGCCCCGAAGCAGGATACCGACGTTGTCCCCCGCCTGACCCTCGTCCAAAAGCTTCCGGAACATCTCCACTCCCGTCACAACCCGCTTCCGCGTCTCTCCAAAACCCACAATCTCGACCTCTTCACCGACCTTGACCATCCCCCGATCCACGCGACCCGTCACAACCGTACCACGACCCGAAATCGTGAAAATGTCCTCGATCGGCATCAAAAAGGGCTTGTCCACCAAACGAACCGGCTGGGGAATGTGCGCATCCACCGCCTCCATCAACTCCAGTATCGACTTGTTCACGTCCAACTCCGGATCCCCGTCCGACTCCAACGACTTCAAAGCACTGCCCCGAATCACCGGAATGTCATCTCCCGGAAACTCGTACTTCGACAGCAACTCACGAACCTCCAACTCCACCAGATCCAATATCTCAGGATCGTCCACCAAGTCCGTCTTGTTCATGTACACCACAACCGCAGGAACATTCACCTGACGCGCCAATAAAATATGCTCACGCGTCTGAGGCATGGGACCGTCATCCGCCGCCACCACCAAAATCGAACCGTCCATCTGAGCAGCACCCGTGATCATGTTCTTGATGTAGTCCGCGTGCCCAGGACAGTCGATGTGGGCATAATGGCGATTGTCCGTCTCATACTCAATGTGCGCAATCTGAATCGTCAAACCACGCTCCTTCTCCTCAGGAGCATTGTCAATCTGATCGTAATCCACAAACGCCACCTTATCCATCTTCTTGTTCAACACCTTCGTGATCGCCGCCGTCAGCGTCGTCTTGCCGTGGTCAACGTGCCCGATCGTGCCGATGTTCAAATGCGGCTTCGTGCGCTCAAACTTTTCCTTCGCCATTTGCCTTACCTCCATGCCGAGTTATTCATAAAACCGCCGATTTCCTCATGCGAGGACCTTGCCTTCGATCCTGGCGACGATCGCATCCATCACAGGTGCCGCCGCCCTCTCGTACGTAAAAAACTCCATGGAAAACACACCGCGTCCCTGCGTCAGCGTACGCAGGCTGGTGGCATATCCGAACATCTCTGAAAGAGGCACCACTGCCTTCACCACCCGGGAGCCGGCCTGCATCTCCAGGCCTTCTATGCGCCCGCGCCGACTGTTGAGGTCGCTGATGATGTCGCCCACATAGCCTTCGGGGGAGATGACGACCAGGCTCATGGCCGGTTCCAGCAGGGCCGGTGCCGCCTGCCGGGCCGCCTCCTTGAACGCCAGCGAACCGGCGATCTTGTACGCCAGCGGAACCGATGCCTCATCCCGGTAGGTCCCGTCTATCAGGGAAGCCTTGACCTTGGTGACCGGGAAGCCGGCGATGACTCCCACTTCCATGGCCTCGCGCACTCCGTCGCCGACGGCGGCGATCAGATCCTTGGGGAGGGTTCCGGGCCGGGAGGCATCTTCGAAGACCAGGCCGTCCTGATCGGAGGACTCGATCTCGATGACACAGTGTCCGAACTGGTGCTTGCCGGCGATCTGTTTCTCATAGCGCCCTTCGCCCTGGGCGGATTGTGTGATAGTCTCCTTATAGGCCACCTGAGGATTGCCTAGGTTTACCTTGACGCCGAACTCCCGAGCCATCCGGTCCACCAGTATCTCCAGATGCAGCTCTCCCATGCCCATGACCAGGGTCTGCCCGGTCATGGGATCCAGCTTCACATGGAAGGTCGGGTCTTCCCTGGTCAGCTTTGCCAACACCTCGGACAGCTTCTGGTGATCGCTACGCGATTTGGGCTCGATGTGGAAGGAGATCACGGGCTCAGGGAACGTTATGGACTCCAGCACCAGGGGATGGTTGCGGGCACAAAGTGTGTCTCCGGTGGACATGTTTTTCATGGAGGCCAGCGCCGCGATGTCGCCGGCAAAGACCTCCTTGACATCCTTCCGCTTGTTGGAATGCATCTCCAGAAGACGCGTAAGCCGCTCCTCCGTGTCCTGGTTGGCATTGTACACCGGGGACCCGATCTTGACCTTACCCGAATAGACGCGAAAGAACGACAGGGTTCCCATGTGGGGGTCGTTCATGATCTTGAAGACCAGGCCGGAGAACGGCTCCTCATCGCTAGCCGCCCTTTCCTCCACCTGACCGGTGCGGGGATGCCGTCCGGATACCGGGGGGACATCCGCCGGTGAGGGCAGATAGTCCACCACTGCATCCAGTAGAGGATGCACCCCCTTGTTCTTGAACGAGGCCCCGAACAGGACTGGAAAAAACTTCAGGTCGATGGTCCCTCGGCGGACCACGGCCTTGATTTCCCGGGCAGAGATCTCCCCGTCCTCCAGATACTTTTCCAGGAGGTTGTCGTCGATCTCGCTCAGTTGTTCCAGCATAACGCTCCTCTTGGCCTCAGCCTCGTCTCTATACTCCTCAGAGATCTCCGTGATCTCGAACTGCGTCCCCAGCAGATCGTCTCCCCAGTCGGTGGCTTTCATCTCGACCAGGTCGATAATCCCGCGGAATCCGTCCTCACGGCCGATGGGGACCTGGATGACCAGGGGGGTCGCCCCCAGTCGTTCCTTCAGTTCCCGGACAGCCTTGTCCGGATCAGTCCCAACCCGGTCCATCTTGTTGACATAGACGATCCGAGGGACCTGATACCTGTCAGCTTGGCGCCAGACGGTCTCGGATTGTGCTTCCACACCGCCAACGCCGCAAAGAATCACAATGGCGCCGTCGAGGACTCGCAGAGACCGCTCTACCTCGACGGTAAAATCAACATGACCGGGCGTGTCGATTATGTTGATCTTGTGTTCCTTCCACCGACACGCGGTTGCGGCGGAAGTGATCGTAATACCGCGCTCCTGTTCCTGGGCCATCCAGTCCATGACGGCCGTTCCCTCGTCGACCTCACCCATCTTGTAGGTGATGCCGGTGAAGAACAGGATCCGCTCAGTAGTGGTCGTCTTCCCCGCATCGATATGAGCCGAGATACCGATATTTCGCACACGCTCGATAGGGTCTTCGCGTTTCAACTCTTCGCTCCATATCCATCAGTATCAAATTTCTCAGTACCAATGCTCTCCTAATGGGAGACTACCATCTGTAATGGGCAAACGCCCGGTTGGCCTCAGCCATCTTGTGGGTGTCCTCTTTCTTCTTGACCGAACCACCCCTCTGATTGGATGCATCCATGATCTCGTTGGCCAACTTATCGGTCATGCTCTTTCCCGGCCGCTCCGTGGCAAAGCGGATGATCCAGCGTATCGCCAGAGTCTTGGACCGGGACTGAGACACCTCGATAGGCACCTGATAGGTGGCGCCACCAACCCGCCGCGACTTGGTCTCCAACAGGGGCCGCACGTTCTGCACCGCCTTTTCATATACTCTCAAAGGATCGTCCTTAGCCTTTTCCTTGATGGTGTTCATGGACCCGTAGACGATTTTCTCCGACACACTCTTCTTGCCTCCCTGCATCACTGCGTTGATAAAGTGGGAGATGAGCGTGCTGTTGTAGAATGGGTCCGCCTTCAGCGTCTTTTTTTTGATGTGGCCTCTTCGGGGCATTTCCGACTCCTCTATTGTCCGGCGATCCGTTTTTTCTTGGGTTTTTTGCTTCCGTACTTGGATCTGCCCTTGGCCCTATCCTGAACACCCTCACAATCCAGGGTACCGCGGACGACATGGTAACGGACACCCGGAAGGTCTTTGACACGCCCCCCCCGGATGAGCACGATGGAGTGCTCCTGGAGGTTGTGCCCGACTCCGGGAATATAACCCGTAACCTCTATATTATTCGTAAGCCGCACCCTCGCCACCTTGCGCATGGCCGAATTCGGCTTCTTGGGTGTCGTTGTGAACACACGGGTGCACACTCCGCGCTTCTGTGGACATCTCTCCAGCGCCGGCGACTTGCTCTTGTCTTTTTTCGCTGCTCGTCCTTTTCTCACGAGCTGGTTTACGGTCGGCAATACATTACTCCTTATAATCAGTAATTATCTATTCCGAAAATTCGGCCAAAATTCGCCGAAACGAATGTTGCGATTCTAGCAAACCCTACCTGTTATGTCAAGGAATTTGCGCTATTTACAGCTTCTTTAAAAGCTCCGGTATACTGTCCAGCTGAAGGTCCAATTCCTCTCTTGTTTCCTCTTCCATATCTTCCGTCAGCTCCACATTGCGGTAGAATCGGTAGCCGGTCCCGGCGGGTATGAGCCGGCCCATGATGATGTTCTCTTTCAACCGGCGCAGATGGTCCACCTTGCCATAAAGACTGGCCTCGGTCAGTACACGCGTGGTCTCCTGGAATGAAGCGGCCGCGATGAATGAATCCGTGCTCAGCGCGCTCTTCGTGATGCCCAGCAGCAGGGGACGGGCCTTGGCGGGCTTGCCGCCGCGTTTGATGACCTTTTCGTTCTCTCCCTGGAACATGAACTTGTCCAACTGCTCGTCCACCAGCAGATCCGTATCCCCGACCTCCTCGACCTTGAGCCAGCGAAGCATCTGACGGATGACGATCTCGATGTGCTTGTCGTTGATGGCCACCCCCTGCAGGCGATAGACTTCCTGCACCTCCTTCAGGAGATATTCTGCCAGCTCCTTCTCCCCCAGGACCTTGAGGATGTCGTGCGGGTTGACCGACCCGTCCATGAGCGGTGTCCCGGCCTTGACGCGCTCGCCCTCGCCCACGATCAGATGGGCCTCTTTGGGGATGAAATATTCTTTTTCCCCGCCCCGTTCGTTATGCACGGTTATCTTCCTGTGGCCCCGCACCAGGCCTCCATATTTCACGACACCATCGATCTCCGAAATGACAGCGGGATGCTTGGGCCGGCGGGCCTCGAACAGCTCCTCGGCTCGGGGCAGCCCCCCGGTAATGTCTTTGGTGCGAGCGGCCTCCCGGGGGATCTTCGCCAGGACATCCCCGGCATGGACCTTGTCGCCGTCTTTGACCTCCAGGTTGGCACCGGAGGGAAGGAAGTATTTGCGCATCAACGGTTTACCCTTGTCGTCCTTTTTCTTGGGATCCAGGACCTGGATCTGGGGCTGCATCTTTTCATCCTTGGGATCGGTCACGACCGGCGTGATCAGGCCCGTGAATTCATCCTGGACGTCTTCCATCGTCAGGCCCAGGACCACATCATGGAAGTGGACGATTCCGGGCTCCTCACTCAAGATGTACATGGAAAAAGGATCCCATTCGGAAAATTCTTGCCGGGCCTTGACTTCCTCGCCATCGTTGACCGTGACCTTGGCACCGTAGGGTACCTGGTAGTGCTCGACTTCCCGGTTGCGGTGATCCAGAATGGCGATGTTGGCATTCCGGTTGACCACGACGATCTGGCCTTCGCGGTTGATGACCGACTTCAGGTTGTTGAACTTGACCACGCCGTCGTTCTTGGCCTCCAACCGGGAACGCTCCGCACTGCCCATCGCTATGCCGCCCACATGGAAGGTCCGCATGGTCAGCTGGGTTCCCGGCTCCCCGATGGACTGGGCGGCGATGACTCCCACCGCCTCGCCCAGCTCGACCTGCCGTCCGCTGGCCATGTCGCGCCCATAGCAGAGCTGACACACCCCACGATTGGATTCGCAGGTGAGGAGGGACCGGATCCGGATCCGCTCGATGCCGAGGTTCTCCAGCTTCTGGGAGACCTCTTCCGTGATTTCTTCGTTGACATCCACGATCACTTCATTGGTATCGGGATGCGTGATCTTGTCCAGAGAGGTCCGGCCCACAACACGATCCTCGAAGGGCTCGATCAGTTCACCATTCTCGACGATGGCGCCCACATTGACGCCTTTCAGGGTCCCGCAGTCGTGTTCGTCCACGATCACTTCTTGGTTGACATCCACGAGCTTCCGTGTCAGGTATCCCGAATTGGCGGTCTTAAGGGCGGTGTCGGCCAATCCCTTGCGGGCCCCGTGGGTAGAGGTGAAGTACTGCCCCACGCTCAGCCCCTCACGCAGGTTGGAAGTGATGGGAGTCTCGAGGATCTCTCCGGAAGGCTTACTCATCAGCCCCCGCATGCCTGCCAGCTGACGAATCTGCTGCTTGTTGCCCCGCGATCCCGAATCCGCCATGACGAACAGTGGATTCAGGTCGCCACCTTCGAAACTGATCCTTTCCATCTCCTCGATCATAGCGTTGGAAACTCTGTCGGTGACGGCACCCCAGATCTCGACCACACGGTTGAACCGCTCGCGGGCGGAAATGACACCCTCCTTGTACAGCTGTTCTTCCTTCTGGACGTCTTTATGGGCCTTGGCGACGAGGGCCTGCTTTTTACGGGGGATGATAAAGTCGTCGATGCCCAGGGAAAAACCCGCGCTGGTGGCATATGTGAAACCGAGTGATTTCATGTCATCCAGCACCTCGATGGTCGGCTCCAGTCCCATTTTCAGGTAGGTGTAGAATACTAGGCTCTCCAGGCCCTTCTTCTTGAGCATGCCGTTGATAAAAGGGACCTTGTCGGGAAGGATGTCGTTAAAAATCAGCCGGCCGGGGGTGGTCTCGACGAGGGTGTTGTCGATCTCCTTGACCGGGCAGGTCAGAACCGCCTGGTCGTCATAGAAGGTGGACAGGTTCATGAACGTCCCCTTGAACCGGAGCTTGATGCGGGCGTGGATGTCGATCTCCTTGTTCTCCATCGCCAGGAGAGCCTGGTCAGCGGACACAAAAACGCGCCCCTCACCCTTGCTCTTCATCCGCTCCAGGGTCAGATAGTAGCATCCCAGCACCATGTCCTGGCTGGGTACGGCCAGGGGCCGGCCGTTGGCCGGAGACAGGATGTTCTGAGTCGAGAGCATGAGGGTCTTGGCCTCGATCTGGGCCTCGACCGACAGGGGCACATGGACAGCCATCTGGTCACCATCGAAATCGGCATTGAAGGCAGCGCACACCAGGGGATGGATCTGGATGGCCTTGCCTTCCACCAGGATCGGCTCGAAGGCCTGGATCCCCAGACGGTGAAGTGTTGGGGCCCGATTGAGGAGGATGGGATGTTCCTTGACAACTTCCTCCAGAAAATCCCATACCTCAGGCCGCTCCTGTTCATGCCATTCGCGCGCGATCTTCACGCTCGGCACCAAGCCTTCCTTTTCCAGCTTATGGAATATGAAAGGCTTGAACAGCTCGAGGGCCATCTTCTTGGGCAGGCCGCACTGGTTGAGCTTGAGCTCGGGACCCACCACGATGACCGATCGCCCGGAGTAATCCACGCGTTTCCCCAGGAGGTTCTGCCGGAAACGGCCCTGTTTGCCGCGCAGGGCCTCACTAAGAGACTTGAGGGGCCGGCGGTTGGCGCCCAGGTGCACCCGGCCCCGCTTGCCGTTGTCGAAGAGCGCATCCACGGCTTCCTGGAGCATGCGCTTCTCGTTGCGGATGATCAGCTCCGGCGCCTTGAGATCGATCAGTTTTTTCAGCCGGTTGTTCCGGTTGATGACGCGGCGATAAAGGTCGTTGAGGTCGGAAGTGGCGAAGCGGCCGCCGTCCAGGCGGACCAGGGGGCGAAGATCCGGGGGGATTACGGGGATCACATTCAGGATCATCCAATCCGGCCGGTTTTCGGACTTCTTCAGGGCCTTGAAGACTCGGAGCCGTTTGGCGTGCCGGAGTTTTCTCTGCTGGGAGGTCTCGTTCTTCATGAGCTTGCGCAGCCGCTCTCCCTCTTTGTTGATATCGATGGTCTTCAGAAGTCTCTTGATGGCTTCCGCCCCAATCGAGGCGGTAAATCCGTCTCCGAACTTTTCCTGGGCTTCTTTGAACTCCTCTTCCGTGAGCAGTTGGTTTTCCTTCAGGGGGGTATCTTCCGGATCGATCACGATGTAGGATTCAAAATACAGGACTTTTTCCAGGTCCTTGATGGTAAGATCCAGGACAAGCCCGATGCGGCTGGGCGTACCCTTGAAGAACCAGATGTGAGCTACCGGTGATGCCAGCTTGATGTGCCCCATGCGCTCCCGCCTGACATTGGAGCGGGTCACTTCCACCCCGCACCGCTCGCAGATGATGCCACGGTACTTCATGCGTTTGTACTTGCCGCACAGGCATTCATAATCATTGATGGGCCCGAAGATCTTGGCACAGAAAAGCCCGTCTTTTTCCGGCTTGAAGGTCCGGTAGTTGATGGTCTCGGGTTTGGTGACTTCCCCCCAGGACCAGCTCAGTATCTTTTCAGGAGATGCAAGACTGATCCGGACCTGGTCGAAATCCACCTTGGGTTTGGCTCCCATTCCATGTCGGAAATCCATCATCTATCTCCTTTGAGGATCTGAGGCACATCGATGCCCCAGGGCAGGACCTCATCTTTTTTGGCCTTCTCGAGCTCAAAATTCAGGCACAGGCTCTGCAGTTCCCGGATGAGGACGTTGACCGACTCCGGCAGTCCCGGAGAAAAAGCCAGGTCGCCTTTGACGATCCCCTCATAGATCTTGGCCCGGCCCTCCACATCATCGGACTTGGCCGTGAGCAGCTCCTGCAGGGTGTAGGCGGCCCCGTAGGCCTCCAGCGCCCACACCTCCATCTCACCGAAACGCTGCCCTCCGAACTGCGCCTTGCCACCCAGAGGCTGCTGCGTGATCAGGGAGTAAGGCCCGGTGGAACGGGCGTGGATCTTGTCGTCCACGAGGTGATACAGCTTCATGATGTACATGTATCCCACCGTGACCTCGCTGTGCAGCTTCTCCCCCGTCATCCCGTCCAAGAGCGTGTGTTTGCCCGAAGGGGGCAGCCCGGCTTTTTTCAGCAGCGCCTTGATCTCGTTTTCGGAGATCCCGTCGAAGACCGGCGTCGCGATCCAGAGCCCCAGCGCATGTGCGGCCAGGCCCAGATGGGTTTCCAGGATCTGGCCTACGTTCATACGGGAAGGAACACCCAGGGGATTCAATACGACCTCCACCGGTGTCCCGTCTTCCAGGCGGGGCATGTCCTCTTCCGGGACGATCTTGGCGACGATCCCCTTGTTGCCGTGGCGGCCTGAGACCTTGTCACCGACCGACATTTTGCGTTTCATGGCTATGTAGACTTTAACGACCTGGATGACCCCGGGGGCCAGCTCGTCGCCCTTCTTGAGGGTATCGGACTTTTCCTTATGGATAAGCCTGAGCGCCTCGATCTGACGCTTGACCTTCTTATCGATGTCCTTGATCTCCTCATCCCGCTTTTCATTGGCCTTGAGGTTGAGTTTGCTCAGGTCCTTGGATTTCACTCCTTCCAGGATCTCTGCGGTCAGCTTGGTCCCTTTCTTCAGCTCGATACCCGAGATCTTCTGATCCTTGGTGATCACCTTGCCATTCAAGACGGCCCGGATCCTGCGTCCTTTCTCGCCCTCGAGGATCCGTATCTCGTCATCCAGGTTGCGTTTCATCTTTGCGATCTCGTCGGTTTCTATGGCCTTGGCCCTTGGATTCTTGTCTATCCCGCGGCGCGAAAAGATGCGCACATCTATGACGGTTCCCTCGACCCCCGGAGAGCAGTACAGGGAGGCGTCTTTGACATCCAGGGCTTTCTCACCGAAGATGGCCTTGAGCAGCTTCTCTTCCGGTGAAAGCTGGGTCTCTCCCTTGGGCGCGACCTTACCTACCAGGATGTCTCCGGATTTGACCTTGGCGCCTATGCGTACGATCCCGTTTTCATCCATGTTCCGGAGCAGATTTTCCGGTACATTGGGAATGTCCTGGGTGACCTCCTCGGGACCCAACTTGGTGTCGCGAGCCTCCAGGGACTCTTCGATGATGTGCAGGGAGGTGAAGATATCATCCTTGATGATCTTCTCGCTGACGATGATGGCATCCTCGAAGTTATACCCTCTCCAGGGCATGAAAGCGCACAGGACATTGCGCCCCAGAGACAGCTCTCCCTTGTCCGTGCTGGAGGTGTCGGCCAGGATCTGCCCCTCTTCCACCTTGTCGCCCTTTCGGACGATGGGCCGGTGGTCAAGACACGTGTTCTGATTGGTGCGCATAAACTTGGTCAGGAGATAGAGATCGGTCCCCACCTCATAGCTGTGTTTGTCGCTGTTCTCCCCCACGCGGACCAGGATGCGTTCCGCATCCACAAACTCCACAACTCCGGCCCGCCGGCAGATTATCACGTCGCCCGAGCCCTTGGCTACCAGGTGCTCGATGCCGGTCCCCACCAGGGGGGCTTCCGGGTTAAGCAGGGGGACGGCCTGCCTCTGCATGTTGGATCCCATGAGCGCCCGGTTGGCGTCGTCGTGTTCGAGAAAGGGGATGAGGGAAGTTGAGAGGCTCACCAGCTGCTTGGGGGACACATCGATGTAGTCGATCTGAGCCCTCGGGATGAGCTTGAAGTCCCCAGACTGCCGGGCGCCGACCAGCTCGTTGATGAAATTGCCTTTGTCATCCACGGGGGCGTTGGCCTGCGCGATGCTGTGCTTCTCTTCTTCCCAGGCTGTCAGGTAAAAACAGTGCGGCTCAACCACCGGGGTCTGTCCGGACTTCTTCTCCCGCCCGATCCGGCGGGCCTCTCTGTCAACCTCGTCCTTTTCGAGGATCTCACCGATCTTGAAGCTGCTGTCCCCGGGATGAAGGATCTTCACATGCTCTATGACCCGGCTGTTCCTGACCTTCTGGTAAGGGGTCTCTACAAAGCCGAAGTCATTTACGCGGGCATAGCTGCTGAGGGAGGAGATGAGCCCGATGTTGGGGCCTTCCGGCGTCTCGATGGGGCAGATGCGGCCGTAGTGCGACGCCTGGATATCGCGGACCTCGAATCCGGCCCGCTCTCGGCTCAGCCCCCCGGGACCCAGAGCACTGAGACGGCGTTTGTGCGTGATCTCGGCCAGGCTGTTGATCTGATCCATGAACTGAGACAGCTGCGAGCTTCCGAAAAACTCCTTGAGGGCCGCGATCACCGGCTTGGAGTTTATCAGGTCCTGGGGCATGGCCGAGGCCAGATCGGTGGAGATGGTCATCTTTTCCTTGATGGCGCGCTCCATGCGCGTCAGGCCGATCCGGAACGCATTCTCCACCAGCTCCCCTACCGACCGGACACGCCGGTTGCCCAGATGATCGATGTCGTCCACCGAACCCTCATCGACCCGTAGACCCAGCAGGTATTTGATCACCGCCACAAAATCCAGCGGCGTCAGGATCTTTTCCTCCAAAGACGTATCCATCCCCAGCTTGATGTTCATCTTGAGGCGCCCGATCCGGGAAAAGTTGTATTTCTGAGAGTTGAAGAACAGGTTGCGGAAGAGATTATGGGCGCTCTCCATGGTGTGGGGTTCACCCGGACGCAGTTTCTTGTAGATCTCACCCAGGGCTTCGTTGGTGTCTTTGGCAGTATCCTTGATCAGGGTGTTGGAGATGATATCCCCCACCGAGTCTTTTTCAGGGAAGCATACCTCGAAGGATTCGGTGTGCTGGGCCAGCTTTTCCCACTGAGTTTCATCGATGTGTGTGTTGGCATCCACCACATCCGGAACCTGCGTTACGGCCAGAGCTCCCTCCAACTCCTTGGGCGAGAGGGTGATCAATTCGACCTTCGCCTCCTGCAGCTTCTCGAACAGTGCCTGCGTTAGTTTCTTCCGCGCGGGCGCGATGACCTTCTTGGTTTTAGGATGCACTATTTCAGCGGCCACGGTCTTACCTACCAGGTTCTCATCCAGCTTCCAGAACATAGTGCCCTTTTGGGGCACGAGGGTGAATGTCCGGTAGAAGAGCCGGAGGATCTCCGTGTCGGAACCGAAACCGAGGGCGCGCAGGAACACACTGGCCAAGAACTTTTTCTTGCGGTCGAGCCGGACATACAGAAAATTCTTGCTGTCGTATTCGAATTCGACCCAGGCCCCGCGGTAGGGAATGATCTTCCCGATAAAAAATCCCTTGCCGTCTCCCGGCCGGAAAAACACACCCGGTGACCTCTGCAGCTGACTGACGACCACGCGTTCGATGCCGTTGAAGATAAAGGTGCCCTTATCTGTCATCAGCGGGATGTCGCCGAAATAGACCTCCTGCTCCTTGATGTGTTTCAGGCGTTTCGCCTTGGACACGGGATCTTTCTCCCAGGAAATCAGGCGGACCTTGATGCGGAGAGGGACGGAAAAGGTATATCCCTTTTGCAGACATTCATGAGGGCTGTACTTCATCTTCAATCCCACCCTGTCCCCGCAGTGTTCGCAGAGAGGGATATCGATGGTCTTGATGGAGTTGCAGTACGGACAGATCTCCTTCTCGGTCAGCTCAACATCGGGGGGCAGCAGCGTGCCGCAGCCGTTGCATTTGCGGCGGGAATTGTCCACGCCTTTGAGGCGGCCGCATTTGCATTCCCAGTTGCCGATGGAGTAGGAAATAAAATCCAGCTGGGTCGTTTCCTTGAAATCCGCCACCGGGAAGATGTCTTTGAAGGCGGCCTGGAGTCCGATGTCTCTTCTTTCCTCGGGCAGCAGCTCCATCGCGAGGAACTCCCGGTAGGATTTTGTCTGGATGGCCAGCATGTCCGGCATCGGGAAGACGCCTTTGATCTTGGAAAAATCGACCCTATCGCGGTAAATATTCTTTGATTCATTCAGCATAATCGCCCTCTCAGAAGGGTTATTTTTATTTTACAAATCACAGCCGGCTACTGAAGTTCAATGATGGCTCCGACCACTTCAAACTTTTTCTTGATCTCTTCGGCTTCATCCTTGGACACACCTTCCTTGACCGCTTTGGGTGCGCTGTCCACCAGATCCTTGGCTTCCTTGAGTCCCAAGCTTGTGACCTCACGGACCGTTTTGATTACATTGATCTTCTTGTCACCGATCTCCTTGAGTATCACATTGAACTCGGTCTTCGCCTCTTCTACGGGAGCTTCCCCGCCGGCAGGTGCAACGGCAGCGGGGGCCACTGCGGCAGCTGCACTCACACCATATCGGTCTTCAAATTCCTTGATGTAATCCGCCAGCTCGAGAACGGTCAGGCCATCCAGATGTTCAAAGAATTGGTCTTTGGTTAATTTGCTCACTTCGGTCTCCTTTTTTTCTTTGGTTGTTTCCTTTGCTTTCGTATCACCAGCCTCGGTGGCTTGCTCTTTGGTCATGTTTTCCTCCCAAGCTAAAACAGAAATTCTATTCCTTCTTATCTTTCCTATCTTTCAATTGACTCAGCATACTGCCCAGCGTGATGATAGGCGCCTGCATGGTCCGCAGAAGTTGAGTCAACGGATACGCGATCAGGTATCCCAGTTTGGCGACCAGGTCATTGCGCGAGGACAGGCTCGCGATCTCCTGGAAACGTTTCTGAGGAAGGAAATCCCCTTCCACGATCCCGGCCTTGACCCTGAGGATCCTGTTCTTAACAGTAAAATCCTTGAGCAGTCTGGCCAAGACGATGGGATTCTTGTCCGTGAAGGCGATGCCCGTAGGGCCTTGGAAGCTCTCCTTGAGCTCCTCAGGGAACCCCTCCAGGAGCGCCCGCAGAGCCAGCCGGTTCTTGACAACTTTCAGGGAACAATCATTGTCCCGGAGCTGGCGTCTCAGCTCAGAGGCCTTGGACACGGGGATGTTGACATAGTCCAGAAGATAGAAGGTGTTGTTCCGGTCGAACGTGTCCCGCAGTTCCTGGACCTGATTTTCTTTTTTTTCTCGATTGACGCTCACTTTGACCTCTCTTCTTACTCCAGGGACGCTTCCGAGATCTTCAGGGAAGGCCCCATGCTGGATGAGATGTGTACGTTTCTGACGTATTTTCCTTTGGCTGCGGCAGGCCTGGCTTGGAAGATGGCCTGCATGAACGCGCCGATATTCTCGCTGAGTTTTTCTGCAGGGAAAGACAGCTTGCCCACAGGCGAGTGCACGATGGCGGTCTTTTCCACCCGAAACTCCACCCGGCCGGCCTTGATCTCCTGGACGGCCTTGCCCAAATCAAAAGTCACGGTACCGGATTTGGGATTGGGCATCAGGCCTTTGGGACCGAGGATCCGGCCCAGTTTGCCCACGCCCCGCATCATGTCGGGAGTCGCGATCATCACATCGAACTCGGTCCAGCCTTGGGAGATCTTTTCGATCAGATCGTCACCGCCCACCACATCGGCGCCGGCTTCCTCCGCCTCCGTTATCTTTTCCCCGGAAGCGACCACGCACACATACATTTTCTTGCCAGTCCCGTGGGGAAGCACCACCGTGCCGCGGACCATCTGATCCGAATGCTTGGGGTCCACTCCCAGGTTGATGGCGATGTCGACGGATTCATCGAACTTGGCGAAGCTGGTGTCCTTCATGAGGGCGATGGCCTCATCCAGCTGGTACTCCTCTTTGGCCAGTACCGCCTTTGCCTTTTGGTACTGTTTTCCTCGTTTAGCCACTGACTATCTCCAATCCCATGTTTTTTGCGGTGCCCTCGATGATCTTGACGGCGGCATCCAGGTCGTAGGCGTTCAGGTCGATCAGCTTGGTTTTGGCGATCTCTTCCAGCTGCTGCCGAGTGACCTTCCCGACCTTCTCCTTGTTCGGCTCGCCGGAACCTTTCGCAATCCCGGCGGCCTTTTTCAGGAGGTAAGAGGCGGGTGGCGACTTGAGCACGAATGTGAACGTCCGGTCCGTGAATACCGAGATGACCACCGGGACCACTGTGCCCGGCTCCATCTTGCCGGTCTTGTCGTTGAACTGACGCACAAAATCCATGATGGGCACGCTGTGCTGTCCCAGGGCCGGTCCCACGGGGGGGGCGGGGCTGGCCTGTCCGGCTTCGATGTGCAGTTTGATCTTCGCAACCACTACTTTGGCCATTGTTCCTCCTAGATCTTCTCTACCTGTAAGAACTCGAGCTCAACAGGAGTGGAACGCCCGAAAATGGTCACCATGACCTTAAGGGTGTCGCGCTCGTGATTGACTTCTTCCACGATGCCGTTAAAATTGAAGAACGGGCCGTCGATGATGCGGACAGCCTCTCCCCTTTCGAACGAATGCTTGGGCTTGGGCTTCTCCGACGTGCTCTCCATATGCTCGATGATCTGGTTGACCTCGTCCTTGCTCAAAGGGGTGGGCCTCTTACCCGACCCGACAAAACCCGTGACCTTGGGAGTCTCCCGGATGATCAACCAGTTTTCATCGCTCATCTCCATCTCGATCAGGATGTAGCCCGGATAGGATCTCTTGGTGGAGACCACCTTTTTCCCACCCTTGATTTCGACCACTCCCTCCGTTGGTATGATGATGCGGCCGACCTGTTCTCCCATGTCCAACTCCGCGGCCCGCTGACGGATTGACTCCGTCACGAATTTCTCGAACCCGGAGTAGGTGTGTACCACGTACCAATTTTTTGTCATTATTTTACTCGTCTTATAAAAATAAGCTTTCGATGTTGGAAATCGCATAGGAAAAGATCAAATCCATGATATACAGGTAGACTCCGAAAAATATGGTAGCCAGGATGACCACGATGGTGGTGCTGTATACTTCGTTGCGCGACGGCCAAGTGACTTTCTTGATCTCCGCCCTGACTTCCCTGAGAAAGGGGCCTAACCTTTTATACCATCTGACCTTTTTGCTCATCTGAATTCCTTATATATATAAAGTTATTTCCGGCTCGGCAATGGCGGTGTTTGACCTCCCTGCAAAATCCGGATTCTATATGAAGGGGTGAGGATGATTCGCTTGGCAGGTGAGGCAGGACTCGAACCCGCAACCTTCGGTTTTGGAGACCGATGCTCTAGCCAGTTGAGCTACTCACCTGTATTGTCACCCATTCATTATAGCGGCCCGCCAGCCTGCTGCCAATCGACACTCAGGTCACCAATGGACTCGAGCTGATCACACTGGCGTCCGGTTACTTTACCTCCTTATGCAGTGTATGCTTCCGGTCGAACCTGCAGTATTTTTTCAACTGTAGTTTTTCGGTATGCTGCTTTTTATTGCGTGTGGTGGTGTAGTTCCGCCGCTTGCATTCGGTGCATTGAAGGATCACGATGTCTCGCATTTTCTTTCTCGCTCTGTTTAGTGCTTCCTTATGATGACGGTTGTACCACAGGTCATTCCATGATCTCGGTGATGGTGCCGGCACCCACCGTGCGGCTGCCTTCCCGGATGGCGAAACGCTGGCCCGTCTCCATCGCCACCGGAATGATCAGAGTGATCTCCAGGTTCGTGTTGTCGCCGGGCATCACCATCTCCACTCCCGACTCCAGCTTCATC
>JAUXEH010000460.1 GCA_030620655.1 Candidatus Aminicenantota bacterium
ATCCTGCTCTTCGGCTTCGCCATGGGGGGCATCATGTCCACCTTGCCGATCCTGGTAGCGGACCTCTACGGCCGGGAGTCCTTCGCATCGGTCTCCAGGTTTATGAGCCTGTTCATCATCCTGGAGGTCGGAGGGTACCTGCTCATGGGGCAGAGCTTTGACAGGACGGGGTCGTACGATAAGGCCTACGCCGTCTTTGTTCTCCTGGACCTCGTCGCGGCAGGCCTCGTCTTCTCGGCATCGCGCCCGCCCTCTCCTGGTGCGTGATTTCGCGAAAGCGACAGTTCTGGCACCAGAATGTGCTCTCGTAAGAAAGGCGTCGCACTCCGGAAATCCGGGAGCGGGTTTCAGTCAGCCTGACCTTCTCTTCAACCTCTTGTCAAAAGTCACCAGCGGAATCCCAAGGCTTTTACTCACGAAGAGGTAACAGGCATCGTAGGCGGTGAGGCCTCTTTCCAGGGCCAGCCTGGCCACGGCCTCGAAATCCACTTCCACCCACTGTATATCCAAGCTGTAGGCCAGGGTTAAAGCATCCAGTATGAGTCGCTTTTTTCCGGGGTGCTTCGATGCCTTTTTCACGGCAACCTGGGCCAGCTCATAGCGCATCAGGAACGGAGCGAAGAGTACCCGGTCCCCAAGAAGTCTCTCCGCCTCTTCACTCCCGGGTTCACCGAAAACCAGGGCGGCCACCACGGAAGCGTCGACAACCCTAGCGTCCATCCCGGATTTCCCGGATCATGTCCAGGGCCTCCCCCGGTGTCTGCAGGCCGAGTTCGGAAATCTCTTTCCTGAGATCCCGGACGCTTTTTCTTTTGGGCTTCACAGCCTCCTCCAGCAGGGCCAGAAGCTCACCCTGCAGGGACCTGTGGTGCCTGGCCGCCCTCTCCTTGAGTCGGGTTACGATTTCCTCTGGCACGTTCTTTATCGACAGGCTGGCCGGCATCGGATCGCCTCCATTTCAGCTCCTTCGCGGTTCCATATTGACTCCAATTTAGCACCACAAATGTATCATGTCAAGGCGACAGAAAAAATGTCAAACCTCCAGCATCCTTCCACTGTCACCTTTCACTTTTTCAGACCCCCGATAATAACCCATCCAGGTTTCAGGTGCTTGCGGGTGTGAACGCCCGGTCACGTAATTGTTCACAGATTCCTTCCCTGTTCGACCAATAGTAAGGTCTTCCCGAAACCGGCCCGCATCCACAGCAGCCCGAAGGTCCGTGTTCGTGGCTGCCAAAATCCTAACGTCGATTCCGACCGGCTTCTCTTCGCCCACGCGGGTCACCTGGTGATCGTGCAGAACTCTGAGCAGTTTGGCCTGCAAACCCATATCCATGATTCCAATCTCATCGAGGAAAAGGGTCCCCCTGTTCGCCGCCGGGAATTTCCCCTTGCGGTCCCGGCTGGCTCCGGTAAAGGCGCCCTTTACGTGTCCGAACAACTCACTCTCCAGAAGATCTTTGGGAATGGCCGCACAATTCACCTCGACCAGAGAGTGATCCTTCCGTGGGCTGTTGTAATGGATCGCCCGGGCAGCGAGGTCCTTGCCTGCCCCTGTCTCTCCGGTGATGAGAACGGTGGCATCCGTCTCTGCGACCCTCTCTATTTGCTGCACGAGGGCCTTGATGGCCGGGGAGGTGCCGAGGATCCGGCCAACCTGGAATCGTTCCCCCAATTCTTCTTTGAGTCGAAGGTTCTCTTCCTTGAGATCCTGG
>JAUXEH010000099.1 GCA_030620655.1 Candidatus Aminicenantota bacterium
CTCTTATCTGAAAGCGCGGACATAGTCCGCCTCGGCCGCGATGTATCCGAACGAGGCCCACGAGTCCCTCGCCAGGATCTCTTCGAAAACGTCTCAGGTTAATTCAAGATGGCAATTGGCGAGTTTATGAGGCTATGAAGCTTCTGTGCCTATTCGCGGAAGAATTCCGCCAGCTCGGCGGCTTTCTGGACCAGGTCGGACCGGTCGTTCTTCAATTTCTCCAGAGTACTGTCCACCTTGGGATCCTTGGGCAGCTGCGTCAGGGCCCAGGTCGCGGCCGCCCGGATCGAAGCGGGCTTGGCTTTGCTGCGGCTGGCCACACCGGGTGCTTGCGCTGCGGCGATGAGGGCGTCCGCGGCATCCAGCGAGCGCAGGACACCCAGGGAGCGGCACACCTCTTCCTGCAGAGAAATGTTCCTTTCCTTTCCCCACTTCTGGATCGGCCGTATGTATTCTGTGAGGACCGTGACGGCATCGACCATCTTCCGCTCGGCAAACAGGGGGATGATATCCCACTGCGTCTTGCCCGACGCCCGCATGAAGATCTCGAGCAGGATGGTGTCAGCTTCCTCACCTTCGATCTGTTTCAGGACATTCACGATCGGGGGGATGGTTTCGATGGGTCCCTTGCGGCCGATCTCGCGCAGCACCTGCAGCAGATCCGGGTGGTCGACGAAGACGTCACACACTCTGAGAGCCCGAGTGAGCGGGACCATATTCATCCCCACATGCAGCCTATTCAAGAACGAGCTTTCCGCCTCTGCCCCGGCCTTCTTTATGACCCCGGCGGCCAGCTTGCGGAACCTGAGCGGGATATCGGACGTGATGACACTGAAGCCGGTTTCCGCCACCTTTGCGGGATCCTGCTGGGCCAGCCAGGCCGCGGCCTTGGCCTGTACCTTGATGTTTTCCAAGGTGAGGTCTTCGAAAGCGAGGGATAGGTCATTGTCGATGCCCTGCACCAGGTCCAGATCGGGTTCCACACTGGCGTATCTTTCCTCGGGCGGAAGGGACCCCTGGGCCCGCGGAGGAGGTTCTTGTGGCATTGGAAGAGGCGACGGGGTTACTCCGATGGCGTCGGCCAGGCTGCTGGTGTCGGTCTGATTCAGCATTTCCACCAGCCTCTGGAGCTGCTGTTCATTGATACCGCTCGATTTCAGCCCTACCAGCAGCTCCTGTTTTTCCGCGGTGAACTCGTCCAGCAGCATCCGCAGCTCCTCGATGTGTTCCGGGGAGAGGGGAGGTCCGGCCGGGGCGGCAGGAGCTGGTGAGGCTTCTCCCACATCTGTACCGGCATGGAGATGGATGTTCGGGTTGCCGAGGATGACCCTTCGTTCACTGACGGCCACAAAGACCTTCCGGTCAGGGAAGATGTGCGTTATGTTGAGTTTGTCGAGCAGATCGTCCCATTGGCCGATGACATCCTCGGGGTGCCGCTTGAATATCTCCAGGAATGCGACAACCTCGTCCTGGGTGATCCCTCGCAGGAACAGGATCCCCTGCAGGCCGTAGCTGTTCAGGATTATGTAGAAGTCCTGGGTCAGCCTCACGTCCTCGAGATAGGGGGGGAGCGGCTCCCCGTTGAACAGGATAGTCTCCTGTGTCAGGGACATGGCCAGGGCTTCCGTCTTCTCGGCCAGGCAGGGCACCAGGTGGTTCATGAACTGATCCAGGGAGTTTTTGACGTTCTCGTTCTCCCTGGGGTAGAGACGCAGGTTCTGCATGCAGGACCGGAACGATCGAGCGATCATGAGGGCGGTCGAAAGATCCTCGGTCTCGAGCGGGGACTCTTTCGCCAGGGCGACAGAGTGGATCCGTCTCTGGAGCATCTTGCGTGTCCCCTTCGAGATATGCACGGACTCCATCTGGTGCTTCAGGGCCGAAAACATCTCCGTCGCGCTCTCCAGCTTGCCGGCGTTGTGGAAATGGTATGCCAGCCTTCCCACGATTCGCTCGGGAGCATGTGTGCCGTACTCCTGCTCCAGTTCCGCTGCACGCATGTGATACTGCCGGCGTTCCTCCTCGTCGATGAGCGAATAGAGGACGGCACGGCTTATCCGGTGGGTGAACACATATTCGTCGGGATTCGGCCCCTCCTCGATAATCAAGGCCCTCTGGGCATTGCTGATCGCATTCAAGATCTGATGCACCCTGAGCTTCGACATCCGGGCGAGCTGCTGGGCATTGATCTTCTCCCCCAGGACGGCGGCCATTTTGAGGATGTTTAAGGATTCCACGCTCATGTTTGTCAGGCGTTCCTTGAACATGTCATTCAGTCCGGAAGGGATGTCCCTGGGCTTAACATCGGAAAGGTCCCATTCGTCGTCCTTGGCATGGATCCGCCCTCTAAGGAGGAGGGTCGACAGGGCCTCTACGATGAACAGCGGGCTGCCTGAAGATTTGGCCAGCAGGGCCTTGGCGGATGATTCAGGCAGGGTTTTTCCCTCGAACAGTTTGGCCGTTAGCTGGTGGATGTGCTCAGACTGGAGCGGTTTGAGCTCCAGTTTCTGGACCTTGTTGCCCGTCGTCAATTCAGGCATGGCTTCCATGAGAGAGAGCAGCTTTTCCTCGCTCATGGTCAGGTCCTGGCTGCGGATCGAAGACAGAAAATGCAGCTTGCCGCCTTCGCCTGCTCCGAACTGGGAGCTGAAGAACTGGAGGGATGGCGCATCGATCTTGTCGATGTCATCGAGCAGCACGGCCCCGTCTCCTGTTTCGCGCAGGATGAAGAAGGTCTGGGTCAAGGCTTCGAAGAGGATCATACTGTCCGATTCCGGGTATGTTTCTGAGGACTGGACTTCTTTGAACTGCCAGGCCGGCAGATGGGGCTTGAGGTTTTGTTTGTATTGGTCGTCCAGCTTGGAAAAGACGAGGTCGGAGAGTGAACGCTGCTGATCGAACAAGGTCTCAAGGGCGGAGAACACCGCGCCGTAGAGCTCGCTCTGCCAGAACGGGTACCCCTTGGAGTGGAGAGTGAACGCCAGTTTTTTGTGCGCAGTCTCACGGGCAAACTTCATGAGGCGCGTCTTACCCGTGCCTTCGCCGCCGATGAGCACGGGAAACACGAAAGAATTCCCCTCCTGGGAGAGATGGTCTTCCAGGAATTCGATCAGGCTGTCGCGGCCGACGATGTAGGGGGCATCCAGGATGGAGTTGAGCTTTGATGGGGTGAGGAGCCTGCCCGAATCTGGGGTGATGACGATCCTGCTTTTCCCCTGCTCCTTGGCCACGTAGAGGGCCTCGTCGGCCTTCTCGAACAGGGTCTTCAGGTTGTCCCCGTCGTGGGGATACACGGCGACCCCGATGCTGCATCTGAGGGCGAGTTCCTGGTTGTCGACCTTGAGGGGGGTCTCATCCAGGGTCTGCTGGATCTTTTCTCCGATCTTGCCTGCCCGCTGCTTGTCCACTTTAGGAATGACAAGGACGAATTCATCTCCCGCATAACGAATGGCTTTGCCGTCATCTGTCATCTTCTGGGAGGCAATCTCCGTGAAATGCGTGAGCGCCTGGTCCCCGACGGGATGCCCGTAGCGGTCGTTTATTTTCTTGAAATCATCAATGTCGATCATGAGGAGGGCGACGTCTATGCCCTTTTCGCCGGCCTCACGCAGGAAGAGGGGGATCTGTTCCCGGAAATAGCGCAGGTTGTGGATGCGGGTCAGCTCGTCGGCGTAAACCAGGGCCTGCAGGTCCTGCTCGCTCAGGTCTTGTTTCATCTGTTTTCAAACCTCGCACACCTTCCCCGATTCCCATACACTTCCAACTCTATGATTTAGTCGTATATGCTACCCGGATATTTATCATGTTTAGGTATTTTTGTACAGGGGTAGACCAGGCTCGGCCCGATCACTCACAGCTCAGGCTGTCTGCAGGTATTCGATCTCGAATTCCCTGGAAACGCCGAACATGTCTTCGTAGATCGACAAACGGCTGAGGATCCAGCGGAAGAACTTGGGCGGAGGGCCGGTTGAGACTTTCACTTCTTTTTCCCGAAGGCAAGATCCGGGACCTCGCTCCAGGCCAGCTTGTGTATCCTCCGGGCCTCCTGCAGGGCTTCCTGCCCTCCGGGCGTCAGCGAGTAGAGGATCTTGCGCCGCCCTCCTTTTTTCAAGAGGGGTTCGCTCTCCTGCTGGGCGACAAATCCTTTCCGGACCAGGAGGTAAAGGGTGTTGTAGAGGGAGCCGTAATTCAGGGTTCTGCCGGTGATCCGGCGGAAGTTTTCCCTGATCGTTACTCCGTATGCGGCGTCCTTGAGCTTCCAGATGGAAAGCAGGATCAGCTCCTCATTCCGGGTCAGTTCCTGCATGGCAGCTCCTCTCGGTAACTATTTATCATAAATACATATATAGGTAAATACGCGGGAAAAGGGAAAAGGTTTTGAATGTGGTATACTTGAAAAAACAGATTTTATGAATAAGTCAGACTAAATAGGGTGAGAACAGGCTCATGGCAAAGCACGGAGTGCTCACGGGGATTTTTGGCCTGGCGCTGCTGGGCACAGCCTTATCTCTCTCTCTTCCCCAGGATAAGCAAAAAGACTCGGCCTACGAAATATCCGTCAGCGCCGTGTCCATTGCGGTCACGGTACAAGACAAAAAGGGGAGATTTATCAACGACCTGACCGAAAAGGATTTCTCGGTCTTCGAAAACCAGAAAAAACAGCATATCACCTATTTCCGGCACGACTTTCAGACTCCTATCAGCCTGACCGTCCTGCTCGACGTCAGCGGCAGCATGGAATTGCAGGATAAAATGAAGGAGTGCAAGGAGGCGCTGAGTTATCTGGTCACGTACCTTCTCAGGCCGCAGGACGAGGTGTCCCTGCTGATCTTCGCGGACGGGGAAGTGGAGGTGGCCTCCCGGTTTTCGACCGACAAACAGGATTTTCTCACGGTCCTGGAGGGGGCGGAGGCGTACGGCCAGACCGCCTTGAACGATGCCGTGGCCGTGTCTCCCGAGTTTGCCAACCGGGGGAAAAACGAAAAAAGGGCGCTCCTCCTGATAACGGACGGCGTGGAGAACGACAGCTACAGCACGCCCGAGCAGGCCGTCGAGATCGCCAGGCGGGTGGATGTGCCCATCTACACCATCGGATACAAGATCCCTTTGAGCGAACAGCTGGAAAAGCACAAGCGGACCCCTGGACTGAGCTCTTCCGGGATCGTCGAGGCTTTGGGCAGGTTCTCGCGGGCGACAGGTGGGGCCGCCTATTTCCTCGATCGGGCCTTTGACCTGAACGCGGCCATGCGAGATATCAAACGGGAGCTCAGCCACCAGTACATCATCGGTTACACCGCCTACACGGATCCCGACGGTTCCTACCGGAGGATCGAGGTCCGTACCTCCAAAAAAAAATACCGGGTGCGGACCAGGGAAGGGTATTGAGGGTGTGAGCCCGTGGAGTGGCAATACAGAAAACATAAACACCCCGAACGGTTTTGGAAAAGCTTACGGCGGACTGGGCCTGGCTCATGGTGTTCCTCCCGATAGGGTGGGTGGATTACTCTGTGGGGGTGGACTGGACGGCCTGAGATTGGCACTTTAAAAAATAATGGATATGTATTAATATATTAGGGAATCGGACGAGGCAATCACCACGGCAAAGGGCTGATTGCCGTTTTTTTTCTGCCGATAGGGAGGATTAGATGAGAAAGAAACATGTCTTCTACCTGGCAGGGATCGTGGCCGTGATCGGCATGATCTCCTGGACGGGGTGCGCCACCAAGAAATACGTGCAGACCGAACTCGTTACCTTGGATCAGAAGGTCGAGGGGGTTGAAGGTGGGGTCGAGGAAAATCAGAAGAGGCTCCGGGAACACGATGAGCAGCTGGCCACCATCGGCTCCGTCATCAAGGAACACGAGGCAGAGCTGGCCACCGTTGACGGCAAAATTGACAGCAAGTTCGAAGAGGCGAAGAAGTATGCCCGGGGCAACCTGATCTTCAAGGAGACCCTCCGGAACAGCGAAGCCAAGTTCAAATTCGACAGCTACGAGCTCAGCGACGAGGCCAAAGCCCTGCTCGACACGTTCGTTCAAAAGTTGATCGAGCAGGACCAGGGACGTTATCTCGAGATACAGGGTCACACTGACAGCACCGGAGAAGAGGAGTGGAACCTGCTCTTAGGCAAGAAAAGGGCCGAAGCCGTCATGAAGCATCTTTACAAACAGCATCACATCCCTCTGCACAGGATGGAAGCCATCAGCTTCGGGAGCTCCGCTCCGGTGGCGGACAATTCCAGCCGTGAGGGCAGGGCCCAGAACCGCCGAGTGGAGATCCTGGTCTACGAATAATTCGGTCCTTACGGAATCAGCCGCCGGCCTCCCAGTGAAATAGACCTCTCCTTTAGAATTATTTCTGGGAAGAATAGAACTTCATCCATTTCTCTATCTTCTTGATCAGGATCTTCTCCAAACGCTGGCCGCTGCCGTGGATCGGTCGGATCTCCTCGGCCAGCTCCGTGTAACCCTTTCGGTCCAGCCAGGTGGAGAATACATCGTTGTCGGAGTAGTCCTGTATCCTGGAGGGTGGAAGGGTGCGCAGAACATCAAGCAGCTCCTCCAGGCCGAAGATCTCGCGGCCGTCGATCACCAGCGGTTCGGCATCCACACGTTCGATCTCCTCTTCGAACACACGCCTCAGCAGGCTCACCAGCCTGCGGCCCTTGGCGTGCATGGGCAGCAGCCGGTCCGCCAGGTCCTTGTACCCGTGCATGTACAGCCAGGTGGAGAAATTGTCTCGTTCGCCGGAAGCCTCCAGGATGTGGCGCAGCTCCTGACCTGTCTTGGTGGGTTTCTCGGCCGTTTTGAGCACCGCCAGCATCTCGCGGATGTTCTTGATCCTGTAGAGCACCTTGCCGGTCTTACTGCAGACGAGGAAGTCTCCCATGCCGGTGAAGTCGTGTATGTATTCCCTGAGGGTTTGCAGGCTTCCGGGATCGCCCTTGGGCATGAGGAAGGCCGTGCTCCTCAGGTCATCGGCTTCGCTGGCCTTGGATGAGATGATCTTGGGAAAACGGGGATAGTACCTGTCGATCAGGTGGATCAGATCGGTGCCGGCATCGCGCCGTACGTTGTCGCCGTGCGGATAGAATATGTCGGTTATCAGGCAGACCACATCGTCGCCGTGACCCCGGCTGCGGTAGTCCTCTTGGCTGATCCCTTCCTCACGCCCGACCCCAAACAGAAAAGACAGGGTTTCCTCATAGGTCCGGGTCACTTTGACGGCGGCCCGCTGACCGATGATGTCATACAAAACCGGCAGGAACTGAGAGGTCCAGCGCGGCTCGTCATCCACGACCAGGAAGATATACCGACGGGCCTGTGAGTACCGGCCCATGTTGAGCAGATCCTCGGCGCTCCTGACCACGGAAGTTATGATCCTGTGCGGCGCGCAGTCCCTGCGGTTGACGGCGAACACGAGGTCGGCCCACGCTGTGTACGGGAACTTCTCCGCCGACACCGAGGGCGGTGAGCAGTGTATGAGCTCCATGGATGAGAGAAGAACGACCACGAGGTCCGGATGGTTCTGCTTGATTGAAGCGGTGTCCAGCAGGTTCAGCGCGGTGTCGTCACATATGAGGACGGCAGCCCGCTTAGACGCAAGCTGCATGGCTTCCATGGGCCCGGTGAGGACCAGGGGTGTGACCCAGGGCATGTCGCGTTTCAGCGTCTTGGCCGCTTTCTGCAGCTCTTCGGTCGCGGAAAGGATCAGCACCTGTTCGATCTTTACGGGATTGATGACGCGGGGGGCGTAGGAGTCGCTTTTTTCCGGCATGGGCTTACCCTATCTCCGCCTGGATTATGCATTTCTGGTTGATTGAGTCGGCGTATATGGTCACAGGCTGCGGGAAACTCTGGACATAGACGGCATCGTCCCCTTCGCCGGGCGAGAAGAACCAGGGGTCGATCCGGTCCTCCAGCGGGGCTATGTACCCGTAGATGACCCTGTTGCTCATGAGATTGGTGAGGAAATGCGTTCCCTGGGTCCCGAACATGCGGGTCTGGAGGCGTTTCTGCTCCTCGTCGGCCCCTCCCTGGATCATGTACAGGAAATGACTCCCGTAGATCCCTCCGGCGGTCGGGGCGTCATGCACGGGTTCCGGCCGGCCCGAGATGTCCACACCGAACTCGAAGATGGCGGCGGGCTGCCCGATGTCCGTGAACTCCACTTGGATCCCCCAGTCCCGGTTGGTGGTGCCCAGGCGCCCGGGAACCAGGATGATGAAGCTTTCGTTTTTCTTGTGGAAAGAGGATGCGAGCTGCGAGAGCCTTTGTACCACATCGTCATGCAATTCCTTGCGGTAGCGGAACGGGGAGATCACTATGGCATGGCGGATGTCTCTTTTCACGCCGTGGCCCTGCAGGCTGTGGATCGACAGGTAAGTGTGTTGGGAGGTTTCCGGGATCTGGATCTCCTCGAACGTCATGACCGGCAGACGGGTCAACTGCACGACATGAAAGGTCCCTGCTGGGGCCGCCCCACTGTCTCGCTGGAGGTTGAACACGAATTCGATCTGGAAATGGGATGTGATCCGTGCGGACACGGTTTCCATGATCTCCAGGAGACCGCTGCGGAATCCATAGCGGTCGTCCTGGATCAGGTCCTCCAGCGTCACCGAGGTCTTGTAACGCCCCAGGCGCTTGGTGATCTTGAAGTCGGCGAATCGGATGTGCAGCCTCTTCATCGTCTCCAGCTCTTCACCTGCCAGATCCTGATTCTTTGTCATGTCGATGGCGTAGAAATACTTCTGCCCTTCCCCCAGCAGGCGGACCGGGATGGGATCCCGGATGGTCGCCATGGATATGACGGGAAAATCATCCAGGACGGTGGCATACCCGTGCCCGAAGGCCAGGCGCGCGAAGCCCTCCTTGGCCTTCTGGGTCTTCAAGGCATAAGGGAAGAAGGAGTTGGCCACGCCCGAGACCATGGGGAAGTACACCGGGCCGGCATCGGTGTTTTCAGACACGCCCGGTATGGGATTGATCACGATGGCCATCTTTTCCTTGCTGTCCGATGGCTGCTTCTGCTGGAAATCCGAGGAGATGTATTTGATGGCCTGGACCAGTTGATGGAAGCGCACCTCCGGGTCCCTGTGGTTGTTGGGCAGCATGAACGAGGTGTTTTCGCCGGCATGCACCGAGATGTCCCCGCCGTGATCCATGCAGGCCTCGTTGGTCGCGGATGAGCGGACGCTGATGGGGATATCGCCCAGTTCCGCGAGGATGGATCTGAAAGTCTTGAGGTCCTGTTTTCCGAACCGGCTGCCGGCGTCCAGGAAGCGGTCATAGAAGACCGTGCTCAGTATACGCGTCCGCAGCTTGTGGGCCTTGGGGATGTCGGCCTCGTTGATCTTCACCAGCCCGAATCCCTTGCCCCCCAGAAGGCCCTTGCCGAAGATCTTGACATCTCCGACCTTGTTTACGACGACTTCCGGCATGTGAAACCTGCTCTCGCTTCTATTCTAATACAGGAGCCTGAATAATTCATAAAAAATATCGACAGTTTTGTGAAAAATCCAGGCTGACTGGATTATTCACGGGCCAAGAAGTCGGAGGCCAAGCGGTCTTAGGA
>JAUXEH010000237.1 GCA_030620655.1 Candidatus Aminicenantota bacterium
GCCCTCTTCTTCCTGTTTCGTCACGGATTTCTTGAAGTTCTTGATGCCTTCTCCCAGGGATTTCCCCAGTTCAGGCAGGCGGCGGGCACCGAAGATGATCACGATGATCAGCAGGATCAGGAGCATTTCCGGCAGTCCGAGTGTTCCGAATAAAAACATGAATACCTCCACAAATACCGTACCCAAGGTACTCGAGTCCCCCTCAAAAGTCAAGAATCTCCATCTTCGGTGACTTGCATGGTTAACAAAATGAAGATTAAAGTCCATAATGATTCAGTGCTGTACAAGTATTGGCAGAAAGTTATGCAAAGTATCAAAGCCTGACCCCCAATGAAAAGGATACGGAATTTTTCGATCATCGCCCACATAGATCACGGCAAGTCCACCCTGGCGGACCGCCTGCTGATGGCGACCGGGGCGGTCACGGAGCGGGAGTTCCGCGACCAGGTCCTGGACACCATGGAGCTCGAGCGGGAGCGCGGCATCACCATCAAAGCCCAGACCGCTCGACTCCGGTACTCCGCCGGTGACGGCCGGGAATACACACTCAACCTGATCGACACCCCCGGGCACGTCGACTTTTCTTATGAGGTGTCCCGCAGCCTGGCGGCCTGTGAGGGGGCGCTCCTGATCGTCGACGCCTCTCAGGGGATCGAGGCCCAGACCCTGGCCAACACCTATCTGGCTATGCAGAACGATCTGGTGCTTATCCTGGTCATCAACAAGATCGACCTGCCCCAGGCAGAGCCCGGTCCGGTGATGGAACAGGTGGAGCACATCATCGGAATCGGCCGGGAGGAGGCCCTGCTGGTCAGCGCCAAGCAGGGGATCGGCGTGGAAGAGGTTCTCAGAAGCATTGTGGACCGCATCCCCGCTCCCCGGGGCGATCCCGGGGCACCCCTCAAGGCCCTGCTCTTCGATTCCTGGTTCGATACGTACCGCGGCGTGGTGGTGCTGGCGCGTATCCATGACGGAGAGCTGGCGGTCGGAGACCGGATCGAGTTCATGTCCCAGAAGGCCGTATACGAGGTCGAGGAGGTGGGCTACTTGACACCGAAACTCCAGAAATCCGAACGCCTAACAACAGGGGAAGTCGGGTATGTGATGGCCGGGATCAAGGACCTGGGGCACGCCCGCATCGGGGATACCATCACGCATGCACGACGGCCGACCACCACCCCCCTCCCCGGTTTCAAAGAGGCCAAGCCCATGGTGTTCTGCGGCATGTATCCCACCGCTGCGACAGGGGTGGAAGAGCTGCGCAAGGCGCTTGAGAAGCTGAGGCTTACCGACTTCTCCTTTCGCTACGAACCCGAGAACTCCCCGGCCCTGGGCATGGGGTTCCGCTGCGGCTTCCTGGGCCTCCTGCATCGGGAAATCATCCAGGAAAGGCTGGAGCGGGAGTTCGACCTCAACCTGCTCACCACGGCCCCCAACGTCAGCTTCCGGGTGACGCGGAACGACGGGACGGAGATCCAGGTGGAGAATCCTGCCCAGCTTCCACCGAGCTCCGAGATCCGGACCATCGCCGAGCCTGTCATCGAAGCCCTGATCCTGACTCCGGACCGCTACCTGGGATCGATGCTCAAGCTCCTGGAAAGCCGGCGCGGCGAGCAGAAGAAGATGGAGTACATCTCCAGCCAGCGGATCATCCTTACGTATCACCTCCCCCTGAACGAGATCGTGTTCGACTTCTACAACCATCTGAAATCTCTCTCTCAAGGCTATGCCTCCCTGGACTATGAGTTCATCGGTTACCGCGAAGCGGACCTGGTCCGGCTCGACATACTGATCAACCGGGAGCCTGTGGACGCCCTGTCGCTGATTGTACACCGCGAAAAAGCCTTTACCCTGGGCCGCTCCCTGGTGCAGAAGTTGAAAGATGCCATCCCTCGCCAGCAGTACGAGGTGTCTTTGCAGGCGGCCCTGGGGAAGCGCGTGATCGCACGGGAATCCATCAAGGCGTACCGCAAGGACGTGCTGGCTAAGCTCTACGGCGGGGATTACACCCGCAAGATGAAACTGCTGGAAAAACAGAAGGCGGGCAAGAAGCGCATGAAAAAGGTGGGCCAGGTGGAGATCCCGCAGGAAGCCTTCATGGCCCTCCTCAAGATCAAATAGGCCCAGCAGGCCGCGGTCCGCTTTTGATCTACCCGGCACCTTTACTCCCGGCATGCGATTCGTTATAGTGGGGGCAAGGCCCGCGGGAAGCGTTCCCCCCTCGAGGGGGAAGCTGTTCTATCTGTTCGCGGCCTGGAACCGGAGAGGATACGCGTAGAGCTTGAGACCTTGGACTTAAAAAAGAG
The DNA here is from genome assembly GCA_030620655.1 of Candidatus Aminicenantota bacterium. Taxonomy (GTDB): domain Bacteria; phylum Acidobacteriota; class Aminicenantia; order Aminicenantales; family Aminicenantaceae; genus JAUXEH01. The sequence continues at coordinate 2,307 of JAUXEH010000237.1, forward strand.
ATAGGGAATGAGACCGACCATCGAGTGGAGGCAGGACCGGGTCATAATGATCGACCAGCGCAAGCTGCCGGGTGAAGAGGTGTATGTGGAATGTGCGGATCATGAACAGGTGGCACAGGCCATCGAAACCATGGTCATCCGTGGGGCTCCGGCCATCGGGGTGGCGGCTGCATACGGGATCGTCTTGGGGGTCATGGGCTGGCCGGACGACAGCCAGCGGGAGGAGAGGTTCGTACGCGTCTACAGACGTTTGGAGGAAACCCGTCCCACGGCCCGAAACCTGTTCTGGGCCCTGGAGCAGATGAGGGATGTCTTTGCTGCGAACCGGACGTCGTCAGATCTTGCGGGGCTGCAAAGGGCCCTCCTGGACCGGGCACAGGCCATAGAGCAGGAGGATTTAGAGATGTGCCGCCGGATCGGCGGTTGGGGAAAAGCCCTGGTTCAGGGAGGGCAGACCATCCTGACCCACTGCAATGCCGGAGGCCTGGCCACAGCCGGATACGGGACCGCCTTGGGTGTGGTGCGCGCAGCATTTGCGGAACACCCGGACATCCTGGTCTATGCTGATGAGACCCGCCCGCTCCTCCAGGGTGCCCGCCTGACCTGCTGGGAGTTGGAGAGAGACGGGATCCCCGTTGTCCTCATCACGGACAACATGGCGGGGCATCTGATGCAGAAGAACGAGATCTCGCTGGTGCTGACCGGCGCTGACCGGATCGCCCGTAACGGCGACACGGCCAACAAGATCGGCACCTATGCCGTGGCGGTATTGGCCAGAGAGAACGGGATCCCCTTCTATGTGGCCGCTCCCATGAACACGATCGACTTCTCCCTGACCGGAGGAGACCAGATTCCCATCGAGGAACGCCATCCGGATGAGGTGCGCAAGGTCGGGGACTGTCTCATCGCACCTCCGCAGGTCAGAGTCAGGAATCCCGCCTTCGATGTGACGCCGGCGCGGTTCGTCACGGCCATCATAACGGAGCGCGGGATCGTGTATCCGCCCTTCGAGGACTCGCTGGAGGCTCTCCGGAGATCCTCATAGGGACGGAAATATGAAGATTCTGGGGATCGAGACCTCGTGCGATGAGACCTCCGCTGCGGTGGTGGACCACGAGCTGTGCCTCCTAAGCAATGTCGTTCTCTCACAGGATGAGATCCATGCCCCCTACGGCGGGATCGTACCCGAACTGGCGTCCCGCCGGCACATCCGTTCCATAGCATATGTGGTGGGCGAATGTCTGGAGTGCTCCGGACTGCGGATCGATGAGATCGAGGCCTTTGCCGTGACCCAGGGCCCGGGCCTGATCGGCTCCCTGCTGGTCGGCCTCTCCTTTGCCAAGGGACTGGCCTACACCCACGGCAGGCCTCTGGTCCCGGCCGACCACTTGGAGTCCCACATATATTCGGCGTTCATCGAGAACCGGGATATCACCTATCCGATCCTGGCGCTCCTGGTCAGTGGGGGGCACACATCTCTTTTCGAGCTCAAGGGGCCGCTGAACTTCAGATTGCTCGCCAAGACCCGGGACGATGCCGCAGGAGAGGCCCTGGACAAGATCGCAAAATTCCTCGGCCTGGGCTACCCCGGCGGCCCGGTTATCGATCGGCTGGCCTCCGAGGGGGATCCGGAGCGTTTCCCGTTTGCGCGGCCCCAGATGTCCGATGGAAGCCTGGATTTTAGCTTCAGCGGGTTCAAGACCGCGGGCCTCCGGCAGATCCGCAAACTCGGGATCACCCGGGCACATCCGGATTTCCTGGATTTCATCGCCAGTTTCGAGGCAGGCGTGATCCGGGCCCTGCTCTACAACCTTGACCAGGCCATTCACCACGTCGAGCCGCGGTCCCTGATCCTGTGTGGAGGAGTGGCCCGGAACAGCAAGCTCCGTGAGCAGTTCCTGGAGCTGGCTGAAAACCGGGGGGTACCGGGTTATGTCCCCTCTCCCGAACTGTGCACGGACAACGCTGCTATGGTGGCGGCCTTGGCTCACGAGAAGCTCAAGAATGATCACTCTCCGGGCCTCGACCTGACCCTCAACGCATACTCACGGCGCTAGGCGGCCCCTCGAGATTTGTGGGTTATTTCAGGTAGGTGCGGGCGCCTGCAAAACGTCTGCGGAAATAGGCGGAATTCAGGGAATCCACCCGGATCTTTTTGCTTTTTCCCGGGGCGTGGATAAAACTGTCCCCTCCGGTGAAGATCCCCACATGGGTTATCCGGGCGCTGCTCGAGGTTCGGAAGAAGACCAGATCGCCCCGGCCCAGCTGACTTTCGGAAACGGGTGTGCCCGCAGAGAACTGGGCCTGAGAAGAGCGGGGCAGGCTCAGGCCCACCAGGTTGTAGACGGCCATGGTAAGCCCGCTGCAGTCAAAACCGTTTTCAGGCGAAACACCCCCCCATTGATAGGGGATGCCCAGGAAACTTTGCGCCCTGCTCACGATCTCGTTCCGCAGATAATCCGTCCCCAATTCGGCCTCCCTGGCTACGGCCGATGTCTTGGGGCTCACGATGTAGAATTCCTCTATCACTCCGCGAGTGCGGACTCGTTCGGCATGTTCCCGCGCCGACTCCCGGTCGGAGAAGTCTCCGAAGCGGACCTTGTAAAGCCCGGATTCATGCTTGAAGTAATAGGCGTTGAGCCCGAAGTCAGAGAGCGAGTGCGCCAGGAGGACCGCATTGTTCAGGTTACGGAAGGCCCCGACCTGGATGGTAAAGCCGGCCAGGGGACGTTCTTTTTCCAGAGAGGGAGGCGGGGCTTCTATGCCGACGGGCGGCTTCCGAGTGCAGCCGCCGACCAGGACGACACCGAGCAGGATGACCGC
>JAUXEH010000387.1 GCA_030620655.1 Candidatus Aminicenantota bacterium
CACGATCTTGAGCCCGGTGTTGGCCTCGCCTACACGGCTTCGCACATCGATGGGATAGATCTCCACCGACGGCCTGAAGGAGATGGTGAGGGATACAGGTTCGTTGAGGACCGGCAGCTCACACACCGCCTGCGTGACCTGCGCCTGCTGCCGCGCTTCATACGCGATGCTCTCTCCCCGGAGCGTCACATCCGTGATCTCACAGCCCAGGCCTAAAGCCGGCTCCAGACGGAGGCGGAAACCTTCGGCATCCTGAGGCGTCACATCGATGCGGATGCTGTCCTCGGCCCTGACATAATCGATGTTGAAACGGGCTTTGCCCACCTTGATCTGAGTGACCTCCAGCTTCATCCAATGGGCAGGGAGATGAGGAGCGAACGTGAGTGTCCGGTTCGGGGCATCGGCCTCAAGCCCCAGCATCCCCCGTATCAGGGGCAGGGTGACCGCGGCCGTGGAAAATCCCTGGTGGGAGACCGCTTCCTGCGGCCAGACATGATTCGTGCCGGAGAAGACCTCGGTGATGCTGCCCAGCCCGTGGTTGAAGGTGTGCATGGCCGTGGCCTTGAGCAGGGGCCAGGCGTTGAGCGGCATGTGGTGCGTATAGAGGGCTGTTGTCACCCAGCTGGTCAGGAACGGCCATACCGCGCCGTAGTTGTAGTTGAGGGGCTGGAAATACTTGCTGTCTATGGATATGCTGCGGACACCCCAGTCCGTGATGAGTTCCGCCGAGCTGATGCGCTCCAGCGAAGCGCGGCTGTGCTCCGGTGTGCCCAGGCCCCACATGAGGCCCACGGCATTCCAGGGAGAGATCTCCTTGACGTGCTCGCCCTCGGCGTTGAAGGCGTAGGCATAATAGCGGCTGTCCGCATCCCAGAACCGGTCCTCGAAGGCCCGGGAGGCCCGCTGAAGGTCTTTCTCGGCTTTCTCTGTGTATTCCCTCTGCCCGGCGATCCGGGCCAGTCTCTGCATGGCGTAGGTGGCGCGCACCCAGACCGCCCCCAGATAGATGTCGGTGGCGATCCCGGTCAGGGCCCCGTACTCCAGGGCGCCCAGTCCCGCCCTGCGGTTGTCCATGAGGCCGTCGCCGTTGGCATCGGTGGTCAGGCACCAGTCGTATGCGCGCCTCAGCGAATCCCAGCTCTCGCGCACGAACTCCTCATCCCCGGACCAGCTTACATAGTCATAGACGGCAGCGATGTAGTAGGGGCTCGTGTCCCCGTGGATGTATCCGTAGGGATAGTCGTTCCACCAGTCGATGTAGCCTTCCGCCTGGGACAGTTCGTGAGCCATCTTGCCGTCTTCCCGCTGCCATTTACGGGTGAAGCCCAGCACGGTCCGGGCGGATTCGAAGGCCCCGTAGCTCGACAGGCTCAGGGAGTTGATGTAGGTGTCCCCCCCGAAAAACCAGCCGAACCCGGGCCGGCCGCTCGTGCCGGAGGCCCCCAGGCCGGCCACCATCCCGGTACCCAGCTCGTGATGCTCCACAATCAGGTTGTCGAAGGCCACCTTGGCCCACTCGAAGGCGAGATCCAGTTCTCTGTCGGGCGTCCGTATGTTCAGCGTGTTTTGCCGGAGCTCCTGAAAATGCCGTCGATTTTCCCGGTAGTATTTTCCCGGGTCCTCGAGAAGCTTTTTGTACACGGCCAGGACATCGTCCCGCTTTCCCTTGCCCCCTGCCAGGCAGATGGGGATGTACTTGCCTGATAGTTTCTCAGGATCAGGAATATCGATGCGGAATTCACTGGGGGCATCCGACAGCATGTGGGCCGGCTGGTAGGAAAGGCCGGAGGCGGCCGGGGAGCCCACCAGGGCGTGATTCTCCCCCGAGGACTCGGAGATGACGTAGGCCTTGAGGTCGTTGTTCCAGTAGGCGAACTGCCCCCCGATCCCGGCCGGCCACATGGGCTGAAGCACAGGCAGGAACCCGCACACCACGGCCAGCGGCTCGGTGGAGTCGACCTCCAGCAGGATGAGGGCCCCCGGTTCCTTCACCGGGGTGATGTACACGGCCTTTACGGTAAACGACTGGAAGGTGTAGGTCAGGGTCGTGGCTTCGGGAGTGACGTCCACGTAGCGGATGATATCCTTCCCGTGGATGGGCCGGGTCGAACTCCCGATGAAAAAAGAGAATGTGAAGCCACGGATGAGCTTGAGCGGATAGGCCCAGGCCTCGAATGACCCGCTCTCGTCACCCAGGACGGCGAAACGCCGGCCCACCTTGTCAAAGGGTGTGCCCGGCCGGGCCGTCCGGTGAAGCAGCAGCTCGTTGGCCTCCAGCTCGAAGGCCGGGATCAGCCCGTCCTGCGCACTCATCCCTGTGAATCCCCATATAATGATAAGAATGAGATAGATAGTGGGTCTCTTCATATTCTTTTCCCGCAGATAGAGTACTTCAATTAAGTACCAAAACCCGCGGAGTTGTCCAGAGCGAAGCAATCTTTATTGTCATTGCGAGCGATAGCGAAGCAATCTCTTTTAAGATGAGATTGCCACGTCGCTTCGCTCCCCGCAATGACAAAATAATACGCCACCGAAATTACCAACTAGAGCACTTAGTTTAATTGATCTATATCGCTGAGATCAGATGATTCGGAAGACACACTCGATCACTGACTCAGCACCCGAGCCTACCGTTTCCTGCTCAGCGATGATCACGAGTTTGTAGGTTCCCTTCTTCCATTCGCTTGGAAGGAATGAAACCCAATAGACGTTGTTTTCAAAATAATCCGAAGTGTTGTATTTGGCTGGGAACCATTCCTCATCATCGTACACATAATATTCCGGGCCTGCAAAGATCACATGGAATCTTACCTTTGTGTTGAGTACTGCGGAGTAGTCGACATA
>JAUXEH010000221.1 GCA_030620655.1 Candidatus Aminicenantota bacterium
AGCCTGGTCTCATGGGAGTTGCACAGCGTAACCACACCCAGCTTGATCTTTGGATACATGACCATCGATGTGATAAAGCCGTACCCTCCCCCGCCGTGCTGGAGGTTGTAGGTCGTGCTGATGAGGTTCCTGACAAGGCCAAGACCATAGCCTGCCCGCTGGTGTTCTTCCGGGAGGGAGGCGGCATGCATCTGGTCTATCAGCCCACGTGCGAGGATCTGGCTGCCATCCACGACGCCCTTGTTGATGTGGAACTGCATGTACCTGGCCATATCGAGTATGTTGGTGTACACCCCGCCGGCCGGGATCATGGGGATTAATACCGGTATCCCGTCCTCGACCTTGGCCTTGGCCGAGACATGGCCGATGGCCCGGCTCGTGCTCTCCTTGATCTTATCCACATCCATGGTGCTTTGTTCCATACCCAAAGGGGCCAGGACCTTCTGCCGGATGTAGTCCCAGAATGGCATCCCGGCCTTTTCCTGCAGGATGTAGCCGGCCAGGTCGATCCCCAGATTGGAATAGCTGAAGCGGTACCCCACGGGATAACGAAGCCAGGAATCGGAAATGCTCAGCACATGCTCGTCAAAAGTGTGGGGGCGGTCGTCGAAATTGCCGCCCACCGGAGCCTCGTGTGTGAATCCGGCCCTGTGGGAAAGCAGGAGACGCAAAGTCATCTTGCGCTCCGGATGTTCTTCATAGGGGCTGTTGACTGTGAAGTCGGGAATGTAGTCCGTAATCGGCGTGTCGAGGTCGAGCAGGCCCTCCTGGACCGCCATCAGCACCCCGAGAGCCGTGAAGCTCTTGGACATGGACTGGATGCTGAACAGGGTCTCCGGCGTAATGGGCGTCCCTCCCTCGCGGCTGGTCTGACCGAAGACCGTCTGCCACAGGATCGACTTATCGTCAACGATGGCTACCGCGGCACCGGGCACGGCGCTTTCTTTGATCCATTTCGGGACCTCGACCTTTAGCTTTTCGACAACCCGGGCCACGATTCCCGGATCATTGGCCTGAGCCGGTACCAATGAGGCCGTCAATAATATGAGCATTGAGCCGATCAGGATTCTTTTCGTCGTGTTTTTCATATCCTTAGGTTTCCTTGCCTGAGTTACCTTAGTGCACTAGTTCGCAACTTCGGTGTCGTATTATTTTGTCTTTGCGAGGAGCGAAGCGACGTGGTAATCTCATCTTAAAAAGAGATTGCTTCGCTATCGCTCGCAATGACAATTTATATTTAATAGAAACAGTGCACTTAAATAACACATTTCCCTATTGAAATATACGCTTTAAGCCGTATTCAGTTATCCTCTTAGCACTTATCTGCATCCTTCTCATAGACTTCCTGAGGTCCGTCCCCATATAGAAAAAAAATGAAAGAAGGTTGGAGGAAATGGAGTCTATTATATATAATGATTTTTCCTATGTTTTATCCATGTAGCAAATAATCCAAATCAGGAGGGAGAGGATGTCTCTGCATCTCAGGAAGGTGTTTCAAGCCGGACTCATACTTTGTCTAGTTCTGGGCGTCTCACAGCCGTTCTATTCGCAGGATCAGAGTTCGAACGGACACCTGATCAAGGACCTCAAGTGGCGCAACGTCGGCCCGGCCAACATGATCGGCCGCATCTCAGATTTCGAAGCACTGGAGAGTGACTTCACGCTCGTGCTGGTGGCCAGCGCATCGGGCGGAGTCTGGAAGTCCGTGAACGCGGGCACGACCTGGGAGCCGATCTTCGACAACTACGGCTCGGCCTCCATCGGTGACGTGGCGTTCTATCAGAAGGACCCCAACATCATCTGGGTCGGCACCGGTGAGGAGTGCCCCCGCAACAGCATCGCCTGGGGGGACGGGATCTACAAATCCGAGGACGGCGGCAAGACCTTCACCAACATGGGGCTCAAGAGCACTCACAGCATCGCTAAGGTCATCACTCACCCCGACAGCCCCGACATCGTCTACGCGGCGGCCGCCGGGCACACGTGGGGCTACTCCGGTGACCGCGGCCTGTTCAAGACCACGGACGGCGGCAAGACCTGGCTGAAGCTCACCAACGGGCTGCCGGACGACGGCAAGACCGGGGCCATCGACCTGGTCATGCACCCCAAGAACCCAGACATCCTCTACGTGGGATTCTGGCAGCGGATCCGCCAGCCCTGGCGCTTTGACTCGGGCGGACCCAACAGCGGGATCTACAAATCCACGGATGCCGGCGCGTCCTGGACCAAGCTCACCCAGGGCCTCCCCGAGGGCGACCTGGGGCGCATCGGGTTGGCCATCTCGCGCAGCAACCCCGACGTGCTGATGGCCATGGTCGAACACAGCTACCAGCCCCAGCGCCAGCTCCGCGAGGGCTCGACCCAAAAACCCAATCCCGAATACGACGACATGACCAAGCTCGGCACCGGCATGTACCGCTCCGAGGACGGCGGCGCCTCCTGGATTTACATGAACCGGGTCAACACGCGGCCCTTCTACTACAGCCACATCTACATCAACCCCTTCGACGACAAGCTGGTGTACTACCTGGCGACCTCCATGCAGTATTCCGAGGACGGGGGCAAGACACTCAAGACCATCCAGGGGCTCCATCCCGACTTCCACACCATGTGGCTCGACCCCACCAACCAGGACCGCTTCTATGTGGGGCAGGACGGCGGCGCCTCCATCACCCATGACGCCGGCAAGACCTGGATCCTGTTCGACAACCTGTGTGCAGCACAGTTCTATGCCGTGAGTGCCGACAACCGCGACCCCTACTACGTGTACGGCGGCCTGCAGGACAACGGCTCCTGGGCCGGCCCCAGCATGAGCCGGGAAGGCATGATCCTGACCGACTTCTGGTTCAACTTCGGGGGCGGCGACGGGTTCTACACTCAGAACGACCCCACGGACTGGCGCATCGTCTATGGGGAAAGCCAGGGCGGGAACATCTTCCGCGTGAATGTTGAGACACGAGAGACCGCCCGCATCCGGCCTTCCCAGCAGAGCACCTACAACTGGAAAGACCACGCCCCGCCACCGCCTAAGAAGAAAGCGGATGCCCCACAGCAGAAGCCCTCACCTTTCGGCCGCCAGAGATCGCCCTTTCGCCACAACTGGAGCTCCCCCATCCTGATCTCGCCGCACAATCCCAGCACCCTCTATTTCGGGGCCGACCGCGTGTTCAAATCCATAAACCGCGGCGACAACTGGACCATCATCAGCCCGGGTCTGACCACCAACAACCCCGAAAAATACAGCCGACCCACGGGCGGCATCACGCTGGATCAGACCGGGGCAGAGACCCACTGCACCATCACTGCCATCTCCGAGTCACCGATGACCCCGGGTTTACTGTGGGTAGGCACGGACGACGGCAACGTGCAGGTCACAATAGACGGAGGCACACACTGGACCAACGTGCGCCCGAATGTACCGGGCGTGCCTCAGGAGATCTGGGTGAGCAGAGTCGAGGCGTCCCGCTTCGACAAGGGGACGTGCTACCTGACCTTCGACGGCCACCGCAGCGACGTCTTCGCTCCCTTCGTGTTCAAGACCACCGACTACGGCCAGACCTGGACCAGCATCAGCGCCAATCTCCCGGATGACGGCCCGGTGTATGTGATCCGGGAAGACCTCAAGAACAAGAACCTGCTTTTTGTGGGTACCGAGTTCTCCGTGTTCTTCACGACCGACGGGGGCAAGAACTGGGACAAGCTCAGCCCGAACATGCCGACCGTGGCTGTTCATGACCTGTTCATCCATCCGCGGGACAACGACCTGATCGCCGGCACACACGGACGCGGCATCTGGATCCTGGACGACATCTCCCCGCTCCAGCAGGCCACGGACAAGGTGCTGGCCTCCGAGGCCCATCTGTTCGAGAGCACGCGGCCGGGCACACAGTGGCTGCGGTTAGGCAGGGGCGGCTACGGCCGGGGGAACCTGTTCTTCGCAGGGGAAAACCCGCCCGAAGGAGCGGTGATCAACTTCTACCTGAAAGAAAAACCCACCGGTCCAGTGACCGTGGAGATCATGGACGCCACAGGAAAGCTCAAGACCCTGTATACGCTGAAAGAGGCGGAGGCCGGCATCAACCGCCTGCTGTGGGACATGCGGTTCGACCCCTCACCGCAGGCAATGAAGGCCAGCCTCAACTCGATGCAGTCGATGATGGAAAGGATCCTGGGGAGGCCCGAGGTGGAGCCGGAAGCCAAGGCGACGGTCGAGAAGGCCTTCGAGCAGCTCAAGCAGCCGGGCCTCACCTACCGGGAGGCGGCCGAGATCCAGAGGAAAGCCTTCCAGACGATCGGGTTCGGCGGCATGGGCCGCTTCAGGGGCCGTGGTAGGGGTGGGGCGGCTGTCGCAGAGCCCGGCTCCTATGCGATTAAGCTCACGGTCAACGGGAAGACCTACGACGGCACCATCGCCGTCCGGAAGGATCCCATGCCGACGGGTAAGAACAACTGATTTAAAGGGGAGAGGTACATTTAGAGCTCTAAATGTACCTGTCCCCTATTCAAAAAAAGGACAGTCGCTTGATCGCATCGGGGCTGTCCCTGAATTACCCTCTTATACCACGAACTCTATGGGCGGGCCGGTACGCTCGACCTTTCGCTTAACCGCCCCTAATCATCCAGAGGTTCGATAGACAGGATCTCTATGTCCTCCGCCTTGAACTTGTAGCTGTCGTGATAATCCGCGTCCTCACACAGGACGAGTTTGAGGTTCTCGGGAGCCAGTTCTTGTCGGATCATGAATCCTCAAAAGCTATAACACACAACACAACCATGAGACTATAAAAGAGAAGTAAGAGTGGATTGCGCTATAGATTGTGGGTTACAGTCTTGATGATGTAGAGAAATCACATATACGAGGGGAATATACTTTCAATCCCAAATATTAAAAATGATTTTTATCTGTTCTGAGCCCTTCAATCCCAGTAACACTCTGATAACCAGCCTATCTTTTTCTCTCCATTTACCAAGAAAGCGAGTCGCCTCTAGCTGGCGTTTCTGATCCGCTGAGAAGGATTGAACGCATAAATGATAAAGAAAACAGCTATTGGGCCTCCAGCGTGGACTGAAATATCCCACACGGTACCTGAAATCTCGATAGTACCCAATATCCCAGCCGCTACAAAGCCAGCTCCAAGGGAAACCAAGACTCGGACAATCCATCCTACTTGCGGATTTTCTGTGGGCTTAAAGACCGCGACAATCAGTCCCACCAGAATATACACCGAGCCGATTATGATTGAAATAATGATAAATTGAGACATAAAACCCTCCTGTTTAGCTATTGACAGCTTATTCAGCTAATCATCTATTGAAATTTCAGCACTTCGCATACAAATATAGATCAACAGACTAATTCCCTGAGGTAAATCATAAGACAGCACAATTCCTATTATTTAGATGAAGCTATCTGAAGGCAGAGTCAAATAGAACGGACCGCTCAGGGATCTATGATGATCTCGGGATCTTCGACCAGGATCCTATTGCCGTTGGGATGCTGAGCGTCAG
>JAUXEH010000335.1 GCA_030620655.1 Candidatus Aminicenantota bacterium
AGGATGGGGGAGACCGCCTGTGAGGTCATGCGGGTCGCCGGCTACAACAACGCCGGGACCGTGGAGTTCCTCTTGGACAGGGACAAGAACTTCTTTTTCCTGGAGGTGAATGCCCGCCTGCAGGTGGAGCATCCGGTGACCGAGTTGGTCACGGGAGTGGACCTGGTGCATCAGCAGATCCGTATCGCGGCCGGGGATAAGCTCTCGCTCCGCCAGGAAGACCTGGAACAGAAGGGGCATGCCATCGAGTGCCGGATATATGCCGAAGATCCCCTCAACAATTTTCTCCCGTCACCGGGGACGGTCCTCTTCCTGAAGGAGCCGGCCGGGCCGGGAGTGCGGCATGACTGTGGCATCTACAGCGGCTGCGAGGTCCCAATCTATTACGACCCCATCCTGGCCAAGCTCATCGTCTGGGCCGAGGACCGGGACCTGGCCTGCCAGCGCATGCTGAGTGCCCTGGATGACTATGTGATCCTGGGGGTCAAGACCTGCATTGGGTTCCTCAAGGATGTGATCGATCATCCCTGTTTCCGCAGCGGCGAGACTACGACCGGCTTCATCCCGGAGCATTTTGCCGAGTGGAAGATGCCTGAGCCGAAGGAGGAGTTTCGGAACCTGGCTCTCCTGGCCGCGGCTCTGCGCTCGCGGGATGCTGGAGGGCATACGGTCGGCCACGCGGTCGACCGCAAAGCAATGCCCACGCCCTGGACGACCCTGGGGAAGTGGCGCATCGGAGGGAAGTGACGTGGACTACGAATTCCGGATCGAAGACAGACTGTACACCGTCGTCCTGGAGGCGAAGGGAGAAAGGTATGTGATTACGAGCGGGGAGGCCTCGTTCGAGGCCGAGGTCCATCCCATCTCTCCCAACGTCCTGTCCGTCCTCATCGACGGGCGCTCCTACACCCTCTACACGGCCGAGGACAAACACCGGCATCTGGTGTTTTGCGAGGGGCAGCATTTTGAGCTGATTGAGCCCGCTGAGGACGATGACAGCTTCCAGGCCGGGGAGGGGAGCGGCACCGGAGACGACCTCGTGATCAAGGCACCCATGCCCGGTAAGGTCATAAAGATAAATGTCAAAGAGGGTGAAGAGGTCCGCAAGAACCAGACCCTGGCCATCGTCGAAGCCATGAAGATGGAGAACGAGATCAAATCCGCCATCGACGGCGTGGTCAAAAAGGTCAGCGCTTCCCCGGGAGACATGGTCGACACAGACACGCCCATCATCGAGCTGGCCGAAAAGGAATAGGGTCAGCCCCGCCTGACGGTCCACTTTTTATATGCAACGCTTCCGGAGCGGCATGAGTTTAAACAAAGTGAAAATGGACGAGCAAGAGCTGATCCGTATGGTTCAGTCTGGAGATGAAGCAGCCTTTGAGGAGATTGTGACCGTGTACAAGCATAAGATCGTTAACTTCCTGTGCCAGTTGACCGGCGACTACGAACGCGCCGTGGAGCTGGCCCAGGAGACCTTCATGCGCGTGTACTTCAAGGCTCACCGTTACAAACCGGTCGCTCCTTTATCGTCCTGGATATACGCCATCGCGTCCAACCTGGCCAAGACCGACCTGAAAAAATCCCGGCGCTACCGTCAGGTCTCCCTCGAGGACATGCAGTACAAGGTCCACGAGGGGATGATATCCAGCGACAACCCGGAGAGCAGCGGCATGGAAAAGAACGTGAAGCAGGCTTTGGGAGACCTGCATCCGCGCTACCGGATCCCTGTCATCCTGAAGGATATCGAGGGTTTCACGCAGGAGGAGATCGCCGCGATCCTGAATACTCCGGTCGGGACCATCAAGGCCAGGATCAGCCGGGGACGAAGCTATCTCAAGAAAGAGCTGGAAAGGGCCCTGGCATGTTGAGACACGATGGGCGAGGAGAATCATTATGGAGGAGTTTGAACTCTTGACACACATGGAACGGGTAGAAGCACCACCGGGCTTCGAACAGCGCATCATGACGCACCTGGCGGCGCGCAAGAGACAGCGCCGCAAGGCCCGGCGCCTGGGTTTCTCCCTGGCTACCGCCGCGGCCTCCCTGGCCGTGGTGGTCGTGGCCGTCAACTTCCTGCTGCTGCCTCAAGGGACGACTCAGGAGATGGCATCTCTCGAAAAAGAGATCACCCCGGAGTTCCAGCCCCAAAGCCTCGCCCCCACCATCCCCATCACCGAGGTCCTGGACTATTCCGGCGAGGCGCGGCAGTTGACGCGCCAACCTCGGACCGTATACATCCTGGAGCAAGTATCTGACCGCACCGATACCCGCAGAATTTATTAGGAGGTCAGTATAACCATGAACAAAAACTACACAAGCCTTTTGGTACTTTTCGTTTTTCTTGTCGGGCTCGCGGCCTCAGCCTCTGCGGCTCCCCTGCCGGCCTCGGCCCAGAACCTGGAGTCCCTGACCAAGAAGGTCTTCCCCTCGGTGGTCAGGGTCGAAGCCCGGAACGGGTGGCGCAAGGTGGCCACAGGGGTGGTCATCGACAAGGACGGGTATATCGTCACCACCGCGCTGGTATCTCCCCGGGACGCCAAGCTGTTCGTGATTTCCTCGGACGGCGAGGAGGTCGAGGCCGAGTTCCTGGGCATGGACCCGGAAACCCACCTGGCCCTGATCAAGGCCAAGGACAAGAACAAGAAATGGAAGCCGATTGCCAAGGGCCGGCTGGAGGACCTCTCCGCCGGTTTGGAAATTGCGGTCGTCTGCTTTTCTCCCGAGGAGAAAGCCGCCATCACAAAGGGGATCGTAAGCTCCGTAGGAAGAGACAGCCTGCGGCTCAACGTGGTGGTGATACCGGGGGCCAGCGGCAGCCCGGTGATCGACATGCAGGGCCGGATGATCGGCCTGGTGCGAGGGGCCTACGTGAGTGAGGCCGTGTTCTCCTTGGACGGACGCAAGGTCACGGCCGGTAACATCATGCTGAGCCGTGTGGAGGGCCCGTCCTCGGGCATGGCGTCCGCCATCCCGCTGGACATCGTGGAAAAGGTCTCCTCGGAGATCAGGGAGACCGGCAAGGTCCGACGCGGCTGGCTGGGCGTCGAGCTCATCGTCAATGACGAGGGAAAGGTCGAGATCTATGCCGTAAACGAAGAATCCCCTGCGGATGACGCCGGACTCAAGGAAGGCGATGTCCTCCTGGAGATCGACGGCCGGGAGATCGTCGACAGAGAGATGCTGGCCCGCAAGATCCGGATGCACATCCCGGGCGACGAGGTCGACCTGCGCATCGAGAGGCAGGACAAAGAACAGACGGTCGAGGTCGAGCTGGGCGAATATTCCCAGCTGGCTATAGCGCGGGAATTCGACTTTAAATTCCCGGAACTGTTTCAGGTCAAACCCGGCGAAATCCCGGACTTCTTCCGGGCGGCGCCTGACAGGCTCCTGAGCTGGGTCTCGGAAGGCCGGAAGCTCATCGGGGTGCGCATCCAGGAGCTG
>JAUXEH010000338.1 GCA_030620655.1 Candidatus Aminicenantota bacterium
CGCGGTCATGGCCGCCACGGAAGCTGCTGCACCTCCGATGAACGTCCGCCGGGAGAATCCCTGCGCCTTTTCAGGCCTGTCTTCGGGTTTCTTTGGCATGAGGCCCTCCTATAGATTAAAACTGTCCGCCACACGAGCATTCTATGCCATGAACATCCGATTTGCAACACCGGATCAGAGGCAGGATATTAGCTTAGTTAGGAATTCGGGCAGACAGGGAAAGAGGAGGCAGTTCTTCCATGGGTATCAGACTATTTTATTGGCATAAATAAAAAAGCCTTGACAAATTTATCTGATGTAATAAAATTGTCATATGATAAAGAGGCACCTGGAGCATATTTGCTTCCATGACGATTTTGGAAGGCAGATGCGCTTCATATCCGGTCCCAGGCAAGTTGGGAAAACGACGCTGGCGCGGAATTTTCTCGAGCAAAAGAATGCCCGGCACCTGTATTTCAATTGGGATTTGCGGCAGACCCGAGATAAATACATCCAAGATCCCTACTTTTTCGAGACAGACATCTATGATTTCAAGGCCTCAAAAGGACCGGCATGGATCTGCCTGGATGAGATACACAAGATGCCGAAGTGGAAGAACATCCTCAAAGACTATTTCGACAAGTTCGAAAAGGAAGCCCGATTCGTCATAACCGGCAGCGCCCGTCTGGACTGGTTCAGACGATCCGGGGACGAATTGACCGGGCGATATTTTACATTCCGCCTTCATCCCCTTGTGCTCTCCGAGTTGACCGGCCGTCCCATCCCCGGGATCGGGCCTGCGGACCCAGCCCTAGTTTTTATTGATAAACAGATCTCACGGAGTGAATACAACCAGGACCTTACAGATCAACTGCTGGATTTCAGTGGTTTTCCGGAGCCTTTAACCAAAGCCAGCACCCGCTTCTTCAAGCGTTGGCAGACCGACATGGTTGACCAGGTCATCCGGGAGGACATTAGGGATTTGACCCGCATTCCTGAGGTCGAAAATATCGCTGTCATGATTCAGCTCCTTCCTTCCCGTGTGGGAGCCCCGCTTTCACTGAATGCTGTGCGTGAGGACATGAATGTCAGCTATACGGCTGTAAGAAGCGCCTTGAGAGCAATGCGGTTGACCTTTGTTGTCTTCCTGGTACCGCCTTTCAGCCGAAATGTGGCACGGGCCTTAAAAAAAGAGTCGAAATGCTATTTCATGGATTGGACAAGGTGCGATGATACCGCGGCCCGTTTCGAAAACTATGTCGCGGTGGAACTCAAATCCCTGCTCGGATTATGGAATGACAGCGGCATCGCTGACTTTGAATTGACCTATGTTCGAACCAAGGACGGCAGGGAAACAGACTTCTTGATCGTTAAAAATGATCAGCCCTGGTGTCTCTTTGAGGTCAAGCTGCGTGACGGCCCTGTCTCCGGTCACCATCATAGACACGCTGAAGCTCTGGGTGGAATTCCCGTGGTACAGCTCACCCATGAATCCAAGATCTTGAAAAAAACCGGATCTTCGGTTTTCAGGATCTCCGCCAGCCGCTTCTTCTAATCCTCGAAAATAATGCCTTGACAAACCAGGACGCTGGATTTATATTTAATGATGACCGACCGGTCGGTCATAAATAGAATCAGGTAACGACGTGCCTAAGATCATCGACAAACAGGAGAAGCGCAGCCAGATCCTGGAGGCGGCTATCCGTATCTTTGCCAAGAGGGGAGTGAAGAACACCAAGATCTCCGACATCGCCGAGGCGGCCGGGATCGGCAAGGGAACGGTCTACGAGTATTTCCAGAGCAAGGACGAGATCATCTCGGCCAGCTTCCGCTATTTCATGGAGACCGTGGGAGTGACCATCGGACGGCGCGTGTCCAAGCTAACGGACCCGTTGGATAAGCTTATGGCCTTCTTTTCAGGCTGGGCGGATATCCTGGAGGGCGAGCTCATGGGATACATAGAGGTCGTCCTGGATTTCTGGGCCGAAGGCATCCGGGAGGACAAGGGAGTCCTGGCGTTCAACCTGGCGGAACTGTACGCGGAATACCGGGCTGCGGTGGAGCAGCTCCTGGATGATTGTGTGGCTGCCGGCCGCATAAGGCCTGTCGACACCCGCATCACGGCCTCGATCCTCCTGGGGACCATGGACGGACTGCTGGTCCAGTGGGTCGCGGACAGGACGGCCTTCGATATGAAAACGGCCATTGAGGCCCTTCCCGACCTGATCATATACGGCCTCAAGAAGGAGCCCCCCGATGAAGATTAAGTTGATTCCATTCCTCCTGATGGTGTGTCTGGTCCTGCCGGGGCTGTGGGGACAGGACGAATCCCTTACCGGCGATGACATCATCCACAAGGTCAACGAGGTGTTCTCTCCCCAGACCGCCTATTCCAAGTCCAAGATGACCATCGTCACCACATCCGGGAGCAAACGGACCTTCGTGTCTGAGTCCTGGAGCCAGAACAAGGGTGAGAAGAACCTGGTCCGGTACCTCGAGCCCATACGGGTCAAGGGGCAGGCGATCCTGATGTTGAACCACGCCGACGACATCTGGGCGTTCTTCCCACGCACACAGCGCGTGCGGAAACTGGCCTCGCATGCCAAGAAACAGAAGATGCAGGGCAGCGATTTTTCCTATGAGGACATGGGAACTGGCGATGCCTTTATCGAGGATTACACGGCCCAGAGGCTGGAGGACACGACGGCGGAGGGGTTCGACTGTTTCACGCTGGAACTGACCCGCAAGCCCGAGAGCGACATCGCGTATGCGAGGCTGGTCATCCGGGTCATCAAGGAAAACTTTTTTCCCGTCGCCATCGATTATTACGATGACAAAGACCCGGAGCGCCTGCTGAAACAGCTCCTGCAGAGCGACATCCGGGACGTCGACGGATTGCCTACGGCCTTCAGGATGGTCATGTCCAACCGCAACGACAATACTCAGTCGGAGATAGAATTCTTGCAGGTGCGCTACAACCTGCCGCTCGAGGACAGCATGTTCACGGAAAGGGCGTTGAAGAAATGAGCGAGAGGGGGGTCCGGTTTTGCCTGGTGGTATTGTGCCTTATGGCCTTGGCTCTGCCCGCCGCCGCGCAGGAGAAGCTCGAGATATTCGGGTATTACGAGCCCCAGTACCTGGGGACCTACGTGAACCGGGATTACTACCAGCTCTTCACCAACAAGCTGCGGGTCGACCTCAGGTACGCGCTCTCCGAGCACATCACCTTTGCCGCCAACTTCGATTTTATCACCTATCACGGCAAGACGCAGTGGAACGTGCTGGAGTTCCTGTCTTCCGACATCGTGGATCGGGTGCCCGAGCCTGCCAGGCCCCTGTACGTCATCCCCTTCGAGAACGAGATTTTCCTAGATAACGCCTTCCTCAAGCTGAG